>JASHTD010000245.1 GCA_030040725.1 Candidatus Sulfotelmatobacter sp.
CGCTGGCTGTGCAGCCTGGCCAAACCACCGTCGAGACCAGTCCCAGCCAGGTCGAGGTCTACGTAGACGGCAATACCCAATTACTGAACACGCAGCCTCTCGCTTCGGGCAGCACTCTGCGGTTCTACGGTTTGGTTTTCAACGACAACGGCACGCTGCGCATGGACTGCGCGCAGGTCAGTGATGGCGTGGCCTTCCAGCCACAGTCATCTGCGTTCCAGCCGACGCATATGGAAGAAGGAACGGTGCGGCAGACTCGTACGCCGGGAGGATTGCGGCAGATTATCACAACGAACCGTCCCCAGCTCTAGCGGAATACCGAGAGTCGTTTACTGCGCCCCGCCCGCGATCGACGGCACGAGCAGCACTTCGTCGCCATCCTGAAACGCATAGCTTGGTCCGCCCAGGAAGCGGATATCTTCTTCGTTCACATAAATATTCAGAAAGCGCCGCACCTGTCCCGATTCGTCGCGCAGGTGCGGCTTCAACTCCGGAAACTTCTCATCCAGCGCAGAGAACAATTCTCCCAAATTCGTAGCTGCGCATGCGACGGAAGCTACTCCCGCCGTGTGCCGCCGCAGTGCGGTCGGAATCTGTACAGTGATTGCCATTTTTGGATCCTCAGCAGCTCAACACTTTCCTGAAAAACCTACAAATCGTATCGGGGATGCCTTCAGGCATACCGCAAGTCGTGCATTTTTCAGTCGCGCCTTCAGGCGCTGACTGCGACGGCTTCGTCCCCCGCTGGCACGGGCTGGACCGAATGCCGCAAATAGCTCTCAAACTCCGCCAGTTTCGGCGTGATCGGCTTCTCCAGTTCGTAAACTCCGGCCAGCACATCCGTCGTCTTCAATCCGTTTCCGGTGATGCACAAAACGGTCGTTTCCTCAGGCAAAATCCGATCCTGCCGGTACAACTTGCCCGCGCATCCCACGGTGACGCCGCCGGCCGTCTCCGTAAAGATGCCCTCGGTTTCCGCCAGCACACGAATGGAATCCACCACTTCCGGATCGCTCACGTCTTCGCTCCATCCCCCGCTCTGCTTGATCGCTTTAATCGCATAATGCCCATCGGCCGGATTTCCAATTGCCAGCGAGCGCGCAATCGTCGCCGGTTTTTGCGGATCGATCTCCGTGCATCCCGTTTTTACAGCCGTTGAAATCGGCGAGCACCCGGTCGCCTGCGCCCCAAAGAACTTCACCGGCTTCTCGTCTACCAGCCCCAGCTTGGTCAGTTCGTCGAACGCCTTCTTGATTTTTGTGATCAGCGATCCTCCCGCCATTGGCACAACCACGTTGTCCGGCAGGCGCCAGCCCAGTTGCTCGGCAATCTCAAATCCGACTGTCTTCGATCCCTCCGAGTAATACGGCCGCAGGTTCACGTTGACGAATCCCCAGTGCCGCTCGTCGGCAATTTGCGAGCACAGCCGGTTTACCTGATCGTAGCTCCCGTTAATGCGCACGACCGTCGCCCCGAAAATCTGCGTGCCCAGAATTTTCGCAGGCTCAAGATCGGCAGGAATAAAAATCCACGCCTTCAATCCCAATCGTGCCGCATGCGCCGCAACCGCGTTCGCCAGATTCCCGGTCGAAGAACACGCGACCGTGTCATAGCCGAACTCGCGCGCCTGCGCCAGAGCGACCGCCACCACGCGGTCTTTGAAGCTCAACGTCGGCAGGCAGACTGCGTCATTCTTGATGTACAAATTTGCTGCGGCCGATGCCGCGCCGCCATTGCCCGCCAGCCGCGTCGCCAGATTCGGCGCGTTGAACAGTGGCGTAAATCCTACCGGCAGCCGCGGCTCGAACTGTTCAGGCAAGGGCAGCAACTCCGCATAACGCCACATGTTCGCCGGACGCCGCGAAATGCGCTCCCGGCTCGCTTGCCTCTGGTCAATCGCGCCTTCTCCCAGCACGTACCGGATCCAATCGTAGTCGTAGATAATTTCCAGAGGAGAGAAACACTCTTCGCAAATCGAGCGGGGCTGGTTTCCCCATCGCCGTCCGCATTCCCGGCAGCGCAATTCGTAGTGGCAATGACAGTGAGAGTCGTGATTCGGCATGGCTACTCGCTTCCTTATTTCTCAATTGCAGCGAATAGCTGAGGACGAGCCGGGGAAAAAGTGCCCCAAAACTGAAAGGCCTCTTTCCCAGGAAATAGGAAAGAGGTTATCGGAATGCAAAAATGCTCGCATCCGAATCTCATGTTCCCCGTTTCCGGGCGGGAGTTGGCACCTGGCGGTCGGGATATATGATCCCGATCCGGTTGCCGTGGCGTCACAGGGCTCGTCCCTCAGCCACTCTGCATGAAATTCAGGTCTGCCCATCCGTAGAAACGTCAAGGCAAACTTGTCCAAATGATCGTATAGCAGCTTCGCCCGTTTCGTCAACCGGATTCTTAAAACCGAGCCTTACGGCGCCATCCTGAGCGGAGCCGTTCTCATCAGGCGGAGCGAAGGATTCTTCCTCGGACCGTGTACCCTATGATCCGCGGGCCGCAACTCCGATCCTGACGCAAGTCAGATCGCCATCTCGTTCGAACTCACGGTCTTGACTCGCACCGGTCGCGGAGTCTCATCTCCCTCGCCAGTTCGCGCGAAGTCGCCTTCAGCCGGTGCGACAAAATCTGCGCCAGCGAGAGATAAAATCGCGCGCCCAGCCCGGGGAATGCATCCAGGGTCTCGCGCAGCTCCTGCGCATTGATCTTATCCACTTCCACTTCTATATCTCTCGCAACAACCGCGGCCGAAGCCCAGGTCTGCTCCAGAAACGACATCTCGCCGCAGATTTCGTTGGGTCCGAGCGTGGCCACAATGCTCCGTGAGCCGGTATCCGCCAGCTCCACCGAGACTTCTCCGCGGCGAATGATGTACAAACTGTCGAGCCGGTCGCCCTCGCGGATGATCTCTTCGCCCAGCCTGTAGGTGCGCCGCTCAGCCTTGGACCGCAATAATACCCAATCGTTCGCGCTCAGGTATCCCAGGCCTTTGCCGCTCATGCCAGTCCATCGGCAAAAGCCCCGGCTGCCTGTAATTACGCTGGTCACCGACAGCTTCATTCAACGGATATCTGGCGCCGCGCCCATTAACGGCGTCATCCCGAACGCCCGCGTCTTCACCAGCGGGCGGAGGGATCTCGCGCGCATAGCTCCGATGCAAAGGACAACCTACGCCTACGATGAATCACCATGTCTGGAACCATGCGCAACGAGCTACAACACCACCAGTTCCTCATACCCTGCAAATCTCCCGCCCCTCCGGTGTACAATTCTTCCCGCTCTGTAATTTGAATGCGCTTGTTTCAGCGAGAGGCCCAATGAAATCGTTCTGGACGATTATCGCGATTTGCCTTCTTACTCCCATTTCCTTCGCTCAACAAAACGATCAGCCCAAACCGAGCCCGAAGAAGCCCGCAACCGCAGAGAAATCGGCTGAAGCCAAGCCCGAAGCCGCCGAGCAAAAACCGCCCGCAGAAATCCCAGACGACAAAGACAAAGATAGAGACAAAGGCAAAGAAGAGCACTTCGACATGACCGAAACCTCTCCGGTCATCACCCATCATCAGATCACGGTCGATGGAAAGCTTTTGAAATACACAGCGACCGCCGGACGTCTGCCGATCAAGCGCGGAGATGGCAAAGTCGAAGCCGAAATGTTCTACGTTGCCTACACCCTCGACGGCGCAGATGCGTCCAAGCGTCCGCTGACTTTTGCGTTCAACGGGGGCCCAGGTTCGGCTTCGATCTGGCTGCACATGGGCGCGCTCGGTCCGAGGCGCGTGGTTCTCCAGCCCGATGGCTTCATGCCGCCCGCACCGTATCGCATGGAAGACAATCCTTACACGCTGCTTGATAAAAGCGATCTCGTGATGATTGACGCCATCAACACCGGATTCAGCCGCGCCGCCGACGCCGAAATGCTGAAGAAATTCTGGGGTGTCAAAGGAGACATCGAGGCCTTCAGCGAATTCATTCGTCTCTACATCAGCCGCAACGAGCGCTGGTCTTCACCTCTCTTTCTATTTGGGGAAAGCTACGGGACCACGCGCTCCGCGGGCATTGCCGGATATCTTGCCGATCGCGGCATTTCATTCAACGGCATCACGCTGCTCTCGACCGTGCTGAATTTCGAAACGCTCGAAGACAATTTCACGAACGACCAGCCTTACATTTTTCTGATTCCGTCATTCACCATGATCGCCGGTTATCACCACAAGCTCGCACCCGATCTCGCGCAGGATATGAACTCTGCGCGCAAGCAATCTGAACAATGGGCTTCGACCGATTACGAGAAGGCGCTCGACAAAGGCGATTCACTCACGCCAACGGAGCGGCAAACGGTGATCGATCAACTCGCGCGCTTCACCGGGCTGAGCAAAGAAGTGGTCGACGAGGCAAATCTGCGCATCAACGTTCAAAAGTTCACGCACTATCTGCTCATCGATCAGAAGCTGCGTGTGGGCCGCCTCGATGCGCGCTACACTGGTCCCGATCCGAACGGTCTGCTCGACACGCCGTTTTACGATCCGACAGGCGCAGCGACCGGACCTCCGTTTACTTCTGTGTTCAACAACTACTTGCGCACGGAGTTGGGTTACAGGGTCGACATGCCGTACAACGTGCGCGCCCCGCGCGGTGGACCGGGCGGCGACACCTGGGACTGGGGATCGGACGGCCAGGGATTTCCCGACACCGCATCTGCGCTGCGGCAGGCGATCGTAAAGAATCCGTACCTGAAAATTCTGGTGATGGAGGGTTACTACGACCTGGCGACGCCGTATTATGCCGCTAATTACACCGTCGACCATCTGAACTTGCCCGAGAAATATCGCAACAATATTTCCTTTGCGACCTACGAAGCCGGGCACATGGTTTATTTACCGATGGATGGATTAAAGAAGATGAAGACCGACCAGGCCGCCTTCATGGAAAAGTCGATGGGGCAGTAATTCGGTCTGTCATCCTGAGCGAAATTGGTCCCGCGCTTGCGCGAGACCAATGCAGTCGAAGGATCCCTATAGGTAGTACAAGGCCTCGGGATTCCGCCATTTAACCAGCAGCCAACAATCGCAATCGGCAAGCCCCTACCGGCTGTACTGATTCTTCTTCTTGTCTTCGTGCCGTTCAATCCCAAGACGAATCAGTCTGTCGATTAAATCGGCATACTCCAACCCTGACGCCGCCCACAACTTCGGATACATGCTGATCGCGGTGAACCCGGGCATCGTATTAATTTCATTCA
>JASHTD010000118.1 GCA_030040725.1 Candidatus Sulfotelmatobacter sp.
GCGTAGGCGAGTTTATTGCCTGTAACGATTTCATCGACCACTGCGCGAGCGCTATCAACGAGTTCGCGAGCGTCGGCGGAGAGCAGCACCGGCCGGCGGTCTGCGGCAACCTCGCGCACCGCTTCCAAAGTAAGATCGTTGCCGTTAATGTGAAGAGCGTTCAAGATTTGTTTCCTGTCTCTAGTTTCCAGTTTGGACGGCCGAGGAATCTTTTCCCGCTGCCGCTCGGAATTTTTCCAGATACCTTTCCGGCAGCGCGGCAACTTTCATATTGAGATCGGTGACGATGTGCGTGGTTTCGCCTTCGGCAATCAAAGTTCCATCCTGCGCGCGCAGCAATTCATATCCGAAATGGATCACCGACTCTTTCACGTTCAGCAATTGCGTGCGCACTAGAATCTCTTCGTCGTAACGTGCCGGGGCACGATAGCGGCATTTGGCCTCGACAACGGCCACGCAGCGCTCATCCTGTTTCTCCATCTCGCGATAGGAAAAGCCCAGCTGGCGCATGAGCTCGACGCGGCCGATCTCAAACCAGATGAAATGGTTCGAGTGATACACGATTCCCATCTGATCGGTCTCCGCGTAGCGCACGCGCAGCCGGGTTTCATTGACTTGTCGATCAGGAAAATTCATTTTCCGCTCCACACAGGTTTGCGCTTTTCAAGAAATGAGGAAATACCTTCGCGAAAATCCGCCGTGGTTCGGATTGCCGCATTTTCGCGCACCGCAGCGCCGATGTGCGCATCGAGCTCGGCGCGGGCATGATCGTTGAGCAGTTTCTTGGTGGCGCGCACCGAAGCCGGACTGTTCTGCATGAGTTGTGCGGCAAGCTCGCGGGCGCGCGGGATCAGACTCTCTGCGGGCACAACTTCGTTGACTAATCCCATGCGCGCGGCTTCCTGTGCGTCAAAAAGTCTGCCCGTCAGCAAGAGATCGCGCGCATATTTCTCTCCGGTTTGCCGCAGCAAGAAAGTCGAAACGATCGCCGGGACGAATCCAATGCGAACCTCGGTATAACCGAATTTCGCTACAGGTACGGCGAGTGTAAAGTCGCATAGCAAAGCGAGACCGGTTCCGCCGGCAATCGCGGGACCATTAACCGCGGCAATCGTGACTTTAGGAAATTCGTAGAGCGAACGGAAGAGCCGAACCATGGTTTCAGAATCTTTGAGATTTTGCTCGGGAGTGCGGCCGAGCAACGCCTTAAGATTTTCAAGATCCATCCCGGAGCAGAAAGCTTTGCCGGCGCCGGTTAGGATTAGCACGAGGGCATCGGACGACTCGACTTCCTTCTGCGCGCGCAGCAGGTCATCGATCAACTCAAAGCTGATGGCATTTCGCTTCTCGGGGCGGTTCAGCGTGATGGTTGCGATGCCCGGGTCAAACGCTAGCTGAAGGGTCTTGTAGTTCATATGGGAACTAACTCGCCGCAACCGCCTGCGTAAACCGCGCTTCCAGTTCGCTCGTGGCTCGCAGCAAGGCATCAAGAGACTTGAAGGGCGGCAACTTAGCTCCGCGCTCTTTCAAAGTGGAAATCACGGTTTCGGTTGCGATATTGCCGACCAGTGCATCCTGCGCAAACGGGCAACCACCCAGTCCACCCAGCGCAGAATCGAAGCGGCGGCAGCCCGCATCGTAGGCGGCTAGTATCTTCTCCGCAGCTTGATCGGGACGGCTGTGCAGATGCACGCCGATTTCAAGATAATCGTACTTGGCCATTACCGCGCCTACGAGGTCGCCGATCCGCGGCGCTGTCGCGATGCCGACCGTATCGGCCAGCGAAATCATACGAACATCTTCTGACTCGAGCAATCCAATTGCTTCAAGTACTTCATCTACGCTCCACCGATCGCCATAAGGATTGCCAAAGGCCATCGAAATGTAGGCCACTAAATCAAGCGCCGCATCGTCAGCCCTCTTCTGAATTTTTTCCAACTCGTCGAGTGCGTCTTCTGGAGATTGATTTTGATTGTTGCGCAAAAAAGTTTCCGAGATTGAATACGGAAAGCCGATCGTCTTTACCGCTTGCGTTTCGATCGCACGCTGCGCGCCTTTTTCGTTCACTACGATTCCAATGATCTCGACGTCATCGGGCGGATCGAGCTCCTTCAGAACTTCTTCCGAGTCCGCCATTTGCGGTACCGCTTTCGGAGAAACGAATGAGACGGCATCGATGTGCTTGAACCCTGCACCGATCAAAGCCTGCAAGTAGGCCCGCTTAATATCCGGCGGGATTTGCCCCTTCAGCCCTTGCCAGGCATCGCGCGGACATTCCACGAGTTGGATGGAATCTGACATGTTAAATATTGAGCCATCTAGCGATTGAGTCATTGAGTGACTTAAATCGCCCAATGGCTTAGTCTCTCAATGACTAAATCTCTATGTTTGCAGCACTCCCACCTTGAACTCGGGCACGTCAGGATTCAGCGCTGCGGCCTCCAAGGCCTGAATTATGGCGTCGCGAGTTTCCATGGGATCGATGATCTTATCGATCCACAGCCGCGCCGCGCCGTAGCGCGGATCGGTCTGCTCGTCGTAGGTGCGTTTTACTGCTTCATGCAACTCTTTTTTTCCCTCGTCGCTCAGTATCTTCCCGCCGCGTTCCAGTTGTTTCACTTTGATTTCCACCAGGGTTCCCGCCGCGGAATCGCCGCTCATCACTGCATATCTCGCCGTGGGCCAGGCGAACACGAAACGCGGATCGTAAGCTTTGCCGCACATGGCATAGTGGCCGGCCCCGAACGATCCCCCCACGATGACCGCAATTTTAGGAACAACTGAATTCGAAACCGCGTTCACCATCTTGGCGCCGGCTTTGATGATGCCGCTCCACTCCGCGTCGCGGCCGACCATAAAGCCGTTGACATCGTGAAAGAAAACCAGCGGAATCAAATCCTGATTGCAGTCCATGATGAAGCGCGAAGCTTTTTCCGCTGATTCGGTGTAGATGACGCCGCCGAATTCGACACGCTTATGGCCTTCCTGATCGGTTTGTTGCGCGTGCAGCTTCTGATTGGCCACAATTCCAACGGCGAATCCGCCGATGCGCCCATAGCCGCAGATCAGGGTTTTGCCGTATTCGGGCTTGTATTCGTCGAAGCGGCTGCCATCGAGCACACGCGCCAGGACTTCTTTCATATCGTAAGGACGAGCCGGCGAGGAGTCGTAAACTCCGTAGATTTCTTCAGCGGCCAACGCCGGTTCGACCGGCTTTTTTCGATCCCAAGGTGATAGCCGCCGGTATCCCCATTTTTCGACAATCGAACGAATGCGGCGGAGGCACGCTTGATCGTCAGGCTCGCGAAAGTCGACTGTGCCGCTGATGGCAGAATGCATCGCCGCTCCACCGAGATCTTCTGCTGAAACCTGTTGACCGATGGCTGCCTGAACCAGCGCTGGCCCGGCTAGAAATAATCCACTGCCATCGGTCATGAGGACCTGATCGCACATCACCGGCAAATATCCCCCGCCCGCCACACACATGCCCATGATGGCCGCGATCTGCGGAATGCCCATCGCTGACATGACCGCGTTGTTGCGGAAGACCCGGCCGAAATCGTCCGTGTCAGGAAAAACGTCTTCCTGCAACGGCAAAAAAACGCCCGCCGAGTCGACCAGATAGATTGTAGGAATGCGGTTCTCGATGGCGATGTTTTGGGCGCGAATCACTTTCTTCGCAGTCATCGGGAAAAAGGCTCCGGCTTTCACGGTGGCGTCATTCGCGATGATCATCACCATGCGCGTCTCGATGCGCGCCAGTCCGGTAATTACGCCAGCAGCCGGAGCGCCGCCCCATTCTTCGTACATGCCGTGAGCGGCGTAAATTCCGAGTTCGAAAAACGTTTCCGGGTCGACCAGCAACTCGATGCGCTCCCGCGCCGTCAGCCGTCCTTTGGCGTGCTGATTTTCGATTGCTTTCGCGCCTCCGCCTTCGGAGATCACTTCGCCTTCATTGCGGACCTGCGACATGAGATCGGCGAGAAATCGCATATTGGCTTCGAAACGCGCGGAAGTGGGATCGACTTTCGTCGTCAGAGTGTTCGACGGCGTCGAGATCGGATCGGAAACTGCGTCGCTGCGCTCGGCCATGACAGAAGAGTTCGGACTGTTTACGGTATACCAGCCGGCGAGCGGTGCGCAACGGAGACCGCTTGGCGCACGCCGGGTTCAGAACCGCTGAATGCCCTAACCTTCAGCGGCTAAAGCATGCGTATAGTTTCGCCCACCGGGTCGTCCGCGATCGCGTCGATCAATCCGATTTCGAGAGCCCGTCGCGCGTTGATCTTGTCTGCGGCGACAAATATTTCCAGCGCGCGCGCTTTACCCACGAGCCGCGGCAAGCGCTGCGTTCCTCCCCAGCCGGTAATCAATCCCAGGGCCGCGCCGCGATGACCAAACACCGCGCTGGGTGCGGCGATTCGGCGATGGCAAGCAAGGGCCAGGTCCAGCCCTCCGCCCATGCAGTATCCCGAGACCGCCGCGTAAATGGGGGTGGGGAATTGTTCGATACGATCCATCAGATTTTGTCCGGTCTTGGAAAAATCGCAAGCCGACAATGCATCAAGCGCTGCAATCTCAGCGAGGTCGGCGCCGGCTGAGAAAAAGCGAGAATTTCCTGTGATGACAACTGGCCTGGAAAAGTTCGCGAGCGTATACAGCACTTCGAGCAGGGCAAGCACGCAGTCGCGGGTCAGACGATTGGTGCCGTCTGTGGACTGGAGGCGCAAGACTGAGATATTCGCTGCGTCTTGCAGAGAGAAGAAAGGGGATACGGTCAAAGACAATCGCCAACTATCCAGCGGAGATTACGCCCGCGCTTTTTACGTTCGATCGGATGAACTGCACGATGTCGTCCATCGCCGTTCCGGGTTGGAAAATCGCGGCGACTCCCTGCTTCTTTAAGTTGTCGATGTCCTGGTCTGGGATAATACCGCCGACCAGAACGAGGACATCATCCATTTTATTCTGCCGGAGCAGATCCATCACGCGCGGTACGATCGCATTGTGCGCACCGGAAAGAATCGACAGGCCTATGACCTGCACATCTTCCTGCAGCGCCGCGCTGACAATCATTTCCGGCGTCTGCCGCAGCCCGGTATAAATCACTTCCATGCCCGCGTCGCGAAGCGCCCTCGCGATTACCTTGGCGCCCCGGTCGTGGCCGTCAAGGCCAGGCTTGGCAACGAGCACGCGAATCTTAGGATCAGCCATCAGTTACATTTAACCACAGGAAACAGAGCGGAGCACAGAGCAGCCTGCAGAGGAGAATCGACCGTCGTTTGGCTCAGTTGCCAACCGTCTTGATATCCAGGCTCCTCCACAGATACCAACAGGCCACGCTTCGGTAGGGCTGCCAACATGCAGCTATTTTTTCCATCTGCTCAGGCGTGGGTAATTTGATCTTCTTTTTCCGGCTGTTGCCGCTGGCATTGCCTTTCTTTGATTTCTTCATCCGTCGCAAATCGAGATAATGCTTATACATTGCCATGCGCACGCCAAAGTCGCCTGTTGGCAAAACGTTTTCGCGCTTGAGAGAAAACATCAGAAACATCTGCGCGGTCCACACTCCGATGCCTTTTACCTGCGTCAGATGCTCGATCACTTTCTGGTCGGGCAAGTCCGGCAGGCGGGTGAAATCCAGCAGGCCGGAAGCCGTCTTCGCCGCGAGGTCCTTCAGGTAAGAAGATTTTTGTTTCGATAATCCCACGCCGCGCATCTGCTCATCACTCAGTTTGAGAATGCCTTCCGGAGTAAGCGGCTCACCGGCCAAAGCGGCGAAGCGCTCAAAAATCGTGGCCGCAGCTCTGCCGTTCAGTTGCTGATAGATGATTGCCTCTGCCAGGCTGTGAAACTCCGCCGGGCCAAACTCAATGCGGTAGGGACCGATGCGGTCGATGATGGCCCGCATGACCGGATCAGATTTCTTGAGATGAATAATGGCTTTTCGCACGAGTCATGTTTTAGCACAGTACGCCGGAAAAGGCGAACAAAGAACGAATCAAACGCTGATTTTTTGAATCGCCGCATCACGCGAGAGGAGCCGAGTCGGAAGAACACGGACAGAGTTCGCGGTTACCGCTTGGCTTTAGCTGAGGCCGGTAATTGGAATCCGATGTGGCCGCGCGGGGGATCTTCGGGAGCCATCAATTCGTTGATAGCTTCGAGTAATTCCTGGATCGCAGAGTCGTGCGTATCCAGACGCCGTTCCAGTTCGCCGACCTTTGCGGCGAGCCGCTGGTTGGCGGCAAGCATTTCGCGCAGACGCACGAAGGCTCGGACGACAAAGACGCTCATCCGTACGGCACGGTCCGAGTTGAGAACGGTCGCAGCCATAATCGCGCCGTGTTCGGTGAAGGCGTAAGGCCTATATCGTCGGCCGCCATGGACATCACTTGAGATCACATTTTGTGATCTCAAGAATTCGTGTTCCGCCGCATTGAGCTGAAAAACAAAGTCTGGAGGAAAGCGTTCGCGATTGCGTTTGAGTTGCTGGTTGAGGATGCGGACCGGAACACCGTACAACTCCGCGATGTCCGAATCGAGAATGACCCTTCGGTGGCGAAGAAATAGGATGCGCGACTCTACCGAGAAAGGCAGACGCACATGCCTTTTTGGCATTGTCACCAATTTGGTGCCTGGGTGCGTTTTCATTTTGAGGTCACAAATTGTGATCTCAATCATAGTCGCGAAGGCGGTTAAAATCTGTGCTTATCATTTGAATTCGTCTGAGAATTCCCGTTTCAGGTTCCAAGGTACTGGAATAGGTAGGAACTCCCCAGCTGCTTTGGTGTTCGAGAGGTGTGGTTGGCGGTTGGGCACACAGGTAACTGCACCGGAACAAATAAGGCGAAAAAGCATTGGCCCAAGTTGGCTACGTGATGCTGGTTTCCGTGTAGCTGCCATACACCTGGCGCAGCGCCTCGCAAATTTCTCCAACCGTGGCGTAGGCGCGCACGGCGTCAATAATAAAAGGCATGGTGTTGGATGGAGCAAGATTTGCATTTCCGTTGGACTCTGGTTCCTGGGCCGCTGCCTTCTTCAGAGCTTCCAGAGTTCGCTTCACGTCTTCATTCGATCTTCGCGCGCGGAGAGCCTTTAGCTTCGCGGTCTGCTGCTGCGCGACACTCTCATCGATGTAAAGAATTTGCGGTGGTTCTTCTTCAATCACAAATTCATTCACTCCCACGACAATCTTCTCTTTTGCTTCGGCGGCTCGTTGATACTGGTACGACGCCTCGGCGATTTCCTTCTGTGGATAAGCGCGCTCGATGGCTTTCACCATCCCACCCATGGCATCGAGTTTGCCAAAGTAATCGAAGGCTCCGTTTTCCATTTTCAGTGTGAGGTTTTCGAGGAAATAGGAGCCACCGAGCGGATCGACGGTCTGGGTCACTCCCGATTCATAGGCGATGATTTGCTGCGTGCGCAGCGCGATGCGAGCAGCTTCTTCCGTAGGCAGGGCCAGCGCTTCATCGTAGGAGTCGCAGTGCAACGATTGTGTTCCTCCTAGCACCGCCGCTAAAGCCTGAAGCGCCACGCGAGCGATATTGTTCATCGGTTGCTGCGCCGGCAATGAAACTCCTGCGGTCTGAGTGTGGAAGCGCATGAGCCATGTGCGCTGATTCCTGGCCCCGAAACGCTCTTTCATTACGCGCGCCCAGATCTTGCGCGCGGCTCGGTATTTCGCGATCTCCTCAAAGAAGTCGTTGTGCGCGTTGAAGAAGAAGCTCAGGCGCGGGCCGAATTCGTCAACTGCGAGTCCGCGTTTCCGCGCCCACTCGACGTATTCAACGCCGTCATACAAAGTGAACGCCAGTTCCTGCAGCGCAGTCGATCCCGCCTCGCGAATGTGATAGCCGCTGATGGAAATGGTGTTGAAGCGGGGAGTAAATTTTGAACCGAATTCGAATGTGTCGATCACCAGGCGCATCGAAGGTGCGGGCGGATAAATGTATTCCTTCTGCGCGATGTATTCCTTCAGAATGTCATTTTGAATGGTGCCGGAAATCTGCTTCCAGTCTGCCCCTTGCCTCTCCGCCACAACCAGATACATGGCCCAGAGAACTGATGCCGGCGAATTAATCGTCATGGAGACAGTGGTCTTTTCCAGATCGATGCCGTTGAACAGAATCTCCATGTCTTCGAGCGAATCGATGGCTACGCCGCATTTCCCCACTTCGCCTTCGCTTGCCGGATGATCTGAGTCATAGCCCATCAATGTGGGCAAGTCGAAAGCAACCGAGAGTCCGCCGCCGCCATGCTCAAGCAGATATTTGTACCGGCGATTGGTTTCTTCCGGCGACGCAAACCCGGAGAACTGCCGCATGGTAAAAAGTTTGCCTCGATACCCCGTAGCATGAATGCCGCGTGTGAACGGGGGCTGACCCGGATAGCCAAGATATTTTTCTTCGCTCCAATCCGCGGGAAGATCAGCTGGTGTGTAGAGGCGGCGAATGGGAACCCCGGATATTGTGGTGAAGCGCGAGTGGCTGTGCTCATCGAGATTTATGCCACTGGGTGTGCCGATCGGCCGCTCGGGATTTTTCTCGATCGTCGGAGCGAGCGTTTCCTCCGCCCACTTTTTTTCTGCGGTGGAGGGATGCCGTCTTTCAAAGACATCGGCGATTGGATTGTCAGCAATTTGCGGCTTGCCCGGCTTCTTATCGGCCATGAAAACCCCAGTGTCCTAATTTGATGATAGGGAACTACTAGCCGGCGGGCAAGATAACCGCAGGAGCACGGAACGGCCGGTCGGTCAGTCTTTGTAGCGACTGGCTTCGGATCGCGTGCGTGCCAATTCCCACGCCTTGGCATACTTCCACGAGACATAGTCCGCATGGTAGAGGTGCAGCAACAGGCCTTCGCGGCCATCGAGAAATCCCAGGCGGAAAAAATAGTTGTAAATGAAGGTCAAGAACGGCCGCAGAACGATATCCGCAAAACTGAAGCTGCGGTGACCCTTGGCGACCGCCAGCTCCGCGCCAAGCCCTGAGTAGCGGTTCATATGATTCAGGTAGAGCGCGAGGTTCGGATAGGTGTAATGCACCACTGGATTGGTGAACTGCCGCGTGTACTGCGGCACTTCGGCTTTCAGTTCGCAACGATCGTGCGGGTCGTGTCCGGTGACAAATCCCTGCCCGCGGCGAAACAGACGCAACTTCGCATCAGGATAAAAGCCTCCGTGGCGCATCCAGCGGCCAAGAAACAGGTTTTTACGTGGTAGCCGGTATCCAGCCGCGGCGTTCGAATCGGCGATAGCTGTGCGAATTTCCTGCGCGAGACCAGCGCTGACTTCCTCATCCGCATCGAGGAGCAGTACCCATCCTTTGGTGCAAAGATCAATGGCGTATTGTTTCTGGGCCACATAGCCGCGCCAGGGTTCGATCAAGACCCGCGCTCCGTATTCGCGGGCAATTTCGCAGGTGCGATCAGTCGATCCGGAATCTACGACCACGATTTCGTCCGCCCATTTCACGCTCTCGAGAGTTCGGCCCAGGTTGGCTTCTTCGTTGTGGCTGACGATAGCGACGGAAAGTGTCATGCAGTTTCCTGACGATCGATTGCCGACCAAACCCCGGCCGATCTACCCTCATCATCAATCAGCCGGTCAACAATCAACAATGCTTGGCGGGGTTCGCCCGCCGGTTTCGGCAAGCAGAAACACCATGAGGATAAATAATTCCGGTTCGATGGGATGACGATAGCGCGCGTGCGGGAAAACAAAATAATAGACCACGGGATATGTCAGCATCAGACCGGCGAAAAGCCAGGCTGCTGGCCGCTTCTGCCGCACTGCGCATCCGGCGCCCCAGATCGCCAGGACTGACGAAGCCAGAAAAAGCGAACTGCGGAAATCAACCGGGGCCACGCTGTCCGTCGGACGGGGGACGCCGTTCCAATAATAGAAAAAGCGCTTCAGAGAAATGATGACGAAGCGATCCGGGTGGGCGCGAATCCAGTCGAAGGCTCGCTGCCGGCAAAAAGCCTCATACTTGAGTTCGCCCATCCGTTTGAAGTTCTCGAATTCGGGTTGGTTGAGATTGGGCTGCAACGATGCGAACAACATGCCGTCAGAAAATTTATTGTTGCCCAATCGGAGCTGCAGCCCGAAGTCGTCGCGAATAAAAACAAGACGCCCAAAGACTTCGTAGTTGCGGATCAACCACGGCGACAGAACCAGGAAGAAAACGAGCGACGAAAGCGCAATTCCGCCCAGGGATGACAATCCCCTCCGCGATCTCCGCGACCACACCCACAATCCACAGAATGGCAGAAAGGCGAGAGACGCAGGATTGGCCAACGCTCCTATGCCCCACAAAATGCCGAACAGCACCCAGCGCCGCAGACCCGGCCGATCTACCAGTTCGAGCGCGACGAGAAACACCAATGCAAGGATCAGCGGGGTTAGAGTCGTGTCCCAGATCCAATGGATCGACCAGTACCAGACATAAGGATTCAGCGCCCACGCTCGCGCTGACCAGACGGCGATACCCTTACCAAAAGTTCGCTGCGCAATGAAAAACAGTGGAATGGTGGTCAACGATGCCAGCAGGCTGTTGATGGAAAGTAGGACCCAGGCCGAAGAGTACGTGTAGATTCCAAAAATTCTGAATACCGCGGCAATTAAGCAAGGGTAAAGAGGGGGCTCCCATGCGCTGGGTCCGGTGTGATCACCGTAGGGATTGGCGAAGCCCTCGCCTGATGCGATCGACCGGCCTACCCGGCCCATCTCGAAGCCGAAGCCAAAATGATCCTCGACGGTGCGCATGCGGTATTGATGCAGCGCTCCGATCAGCGTGAT
>JASHTD010000246.1 GCA_030040725.1 Candidatus Sulfotelmatobacter sp.
CTCCATCCCGCATAGCCCAGATAGACGTGAAAAACGCCTGGATCCGGTCGAGCCGAAATGGTTTGTTCGAAGAGCGGCTTCGCGGTGATCAAGTAAACTCCATCGAAGACGTGCTCCGCTCCCTCCAACTTAGCCTGCGGCTTGAACAATGCAAACACCGCCGGCATTTGGACAGGGCCTCCAAGATAGACTGGATCAGAACGGTTTTTCGCCGCCTTCAGACTCTCCAAGGCTCGCGAAAGTGGGACATGCGTGCGTCGGTTGAGCATCAATCCGAGCACGCCTTGCGCATCGTAGCGAACCAGCAAAATTACGGTCTTGGCGAACTGCGGATCGCCAAGGTTCCGGCTCGCCACCAGCAACTTTCCGGCGCCCAGATTGTCGGCATTCCTCGATTGGACGGGAAGAAAATCGGCTCGCAGCGTTTCGCTCTCGGCAGCGAACTGGGCAGCAGACGGCAGATTGTTCCGGCATTCGCTCGTCTGTGGTACGTCAGCTTGCACGAGGTGAGGACTTAACCTTCCGACTGCCGCGGAGGCAAGGACCGCGGCTAGCAGTGCATAGAAGCATAGGTTGCGCCGAGACACGGCCACTCTCCTTACATTCTGCGGTAGAGTCTAACGGATTCTCTAGTGCGCGCAAAATCGGCGTGTAACCTGTAAGGGATAATGAGCGTTATCGCCTCACCTCGACAACTGTCCTCAGGTAGGATGGGCACAGCGTGAGAACCCTGAACGCGTTAGCGGCTGCTGCGACGATCACCATTTGCGCCTACTACTTCTTTGCGTGGTTGGTCCTGGGATGGCGTCGCCAGAGTGGCGCAGTGGTTCCCCTTTACATGCCCCCTCGACAACTTTCGCCTGCGATGCTCCGTTACATCTGGAAAGAAAGTTTCGACGACCGGACATTTTGGGCCGGGGTGCTTAGCTTGGTGGCAAAGGGTCTAGCCACTCTACATTCCGGTGACGGGGCTGCGCTCATTCGGGCTACTGCCTCGGCGATCAAAAATGACAAAATTGCCACCTGAGGAGGAAGTGCTGCTGGACGAGCTTATACGCGGTCACACGCGCCGCGACCTTCCGATTAACATGCTCAGTCCCAAAACGAGGGTGGCTGTGCGCGACATGGCCGATGCGCTCCGTCGAAATGCCGGCGGAAGGTGGTTTACGGATAATCGTCCATTTGTGACTGGTGGGGTCCTCATGTCCGTAGCTGCAATTTGCGTTATCGCTAGCCCACATAGCAATGAGGAATTGGCCGCATTGGTGCTCGGGCTCGCAGTAATGGCCCCCGGAGGTTTCTACTTATTCTTCATCTCGCGACGGGTGTGGGATGTGATTTGTGCTCTAAGACAGCACTGTGACTGGGCTGCGCTGCGACGCGAGGCGCTGCTTGTTGCGATGTTGTTTCCTTGTGTCGCAGCCATCATTCTTGGCGGAGTTGTACTCGGAGCTACGTTCGGCTGGCCGGCGGTTGCTGCTACGCTTTTCCTCGCGGCTCTTAACGCCGCCTTTCTCGTGTGGATCAGGACCCCAACCGAGGAGGGCAAGCGGCTTCTCATCGAGATCGAAGGCTTCCGGCTTTTTCTTAAATCAGTTGAGCGACTCCCTATGCAGCGAACCGACGAACCATCCGAGCATGCGGGGGTCTATGAGAAATATTTGCCCTACGCAGTTGCGCTGGAGGTCGAGCAGGCATGGGGAGATCGTTTTGTGGCTCTTACTTCGACGTTCCATCAAAATGCGGGGATGCCGGGTGCAGAGGCCTTTTACCTGGGCATGTGGAATGGCAAGCCCCTTGAGATTATCTATAAACCGGAAGCGTCTAGAGGCCGGGCAATTAGTTGATAGCGATTAGCCAGCCGCTCCCACGTGCGTTTGCAGAAAATCCCGATTTCGCCCACTGACCGACCTATTCCGTGACTGCCCTACGGGTTCACCACGATCTTCCCGAACATCTGGCTCTTCTCCAGATACTCATGCGCGGCGCGGATTTCGCTGAGCGGAAATGCCCGGTCCAGCACCGGTTTCAGCCGCCCGGCGAAAACATGCTTCAGCACTTCATGCAACTCACCCATAGTTCCCATGTAAGAACCGAGCAGCGACAACTGCCGTGCAAACAGATGCAGCAAATCGATTCCCACATTCGGCCCGGTTGTCGCGCCGCAGGTCACCAGCGTGCCGATGCTCTTGAGAGATTTCATGCTCTCGTCCCAGGTGGCGGCACCAACGTGTTCAATGACAATATCGACGCCTTCTTTATTCGTGATCTTGCGCACTTCATCAGAGATTTTCTGCTTGTAATGATTGATGGCAAAATCAGCGCCCAGCTCGCGCCCCTTCGCCATCTTTGCTTCATCTCCCGCGGTCGCAATCACGCGGCAGTGAAATAGCTTGGCAATCTGAATCGCAGCACTGCCGACGCCGGAACTTCCGCCGAGCACAAGCACGGTTTGCCCTTGACGAACATGCGCTCGCCCCACCAGCATGTGCCAGGCGGTGACAAATACCAAAGGTACGCACGCCGCCTGATTGAAGTCGAGCGAGTCGGGAATTGGAATCACATTCGGCGCTGTCGCCGCGATCAGTTCGCAGTCTCCTCCGTCGACCCCATTTCCTAGCACGGTGAATTCCCGGCACTGATTCTGCAGCCCGGCAACGCACTTCTCGCAATGTCCGCAATAATGCATGGGCGAGAGCAGTACTCGCTGGCCGGGCTTGAATGCGCCCACATATTCGCCCACTTCCACGATCTCGCCGGCCACGTCACTTCCGAGAATGTGCGGGAGTTTGACTCCGGGCAGCCCCTTGCGTACCCATATATCCAAATGATTGAGGGAACAGGCCCGCACCCGCACCAGCACCTGATCTTTGCGCGGCCACGGATCGGGGATGTCTTCGTAGGTTAAAACTTCCGGACCTCCGAATTTGTGAATGCGAACGGCTTTCATGGGTACGTTCTCCTCTGACCTACGAGGCTACTATAGCCGAGAGCACCGAAGCCGGAGCTGTTTCAAAGCGTCAACCTCTCTTTTTGAAACGCACCCGCGAATCCGCGTTAATTAGAGAAGTCGGGATTTGTCGAGGGTTAAGCTGTCGAATCAGACACCACGTCCGCCCGTAGCTAGCGCAATCGAGCTGGGGCGCATACAGTGTTTACCGTATGCGCATCTTCGGGTGACGCACGCTAGGATCATAATGAATTGTTTCAAGCGAACCGGGGATACAGGACATTGACAAAGTAATCAGCGCCACAGTACTTGGCGGCCCGCCGAGTCAAGTTGCTTGAACCGGAGCACTTTCATGATCGCAATCCACAAAAACGCCGCAGAAGACTTTGAAGAGAAAGCGCGGCTCCTCGATTTAACCAACGACGCAATCCTCGTGCGGGATGCCGAGGATCGAATTACCTTTTGGAATCAAGGCGCGACGGATATGTATGGCTTCAGTCGGGAGGAAGCAATCGGCCGAGTCAGCCACGATTTGTTTCGTACGGAATTTCCCGATCCGCTGGAGTCGATCAAGCAGAAGTTACTCCGGGATGGGCGCTGGGCCGGAGAGCTTAGACACACCTGCGCGACAGGGGCGAGAAAAACTGTTTCTACTCGCTGGGTATTGGAGCGCGATGCGCTCGGAAACATTCGATCCGTTCTTGAATCCAATCGAGATATCACCGGGGCCAAACAAGCAGAGGAAGCACAAAGTCGGCTCGCGGCTATTGTCGAATCGTCCGATGATGCGATCGTGTCCAAGCGTCTCGACGGTATCATCACCAGTTGGAATGAAGCTGCTGAACGAATGTTCGGTTACGCCGCAAACGAGGCCATTGGCCAACACATCACTTTGATCATCCCGCCTGATCGCAAAGACGAAGAAAACGATATTCTTGCCCGCATCGGCCGGGGCGAGCGCATCGACCATTTCCAGACCGTGCGCAGGCGGAAAGATGGCACGCTGGTCGATGTGTCGGTGACCATTTCGCCGGTGCGGGACTCGTCCGGGCGGGTGATCGGGGCGTCCAAGGTAGCCCGCGACATTACTGCTCAAAAACGAAATGAACAGGCATTGCGGGAGAGCGAACAACTTTATCAGGCAGTCACCGATGCATCGCCCGTCATGATCTGGATGTCTGGAAGAGACAACCTTTGCTACTACTTCAACAAGGGGTGGCTGGACTTCGTCGGGCGCCCGCTGGAACAGGAGGTGGGCAATGGCTGGGTAAAGAACGTGCACCCCCATGACTTCGATCGCTGCCTTCAAACCTATGTCAGCAGCTTCGATGCCCGCCAGGCATTTGAAATGGAGTATCGCCTCCGACACCGCAGCGGACAATACCGCTGGATTTTTGATCGTGGAGTGCCTCGCTATAAACCCGATGGAAGCTTTGAAGGATACGTGGGCGCCTGCCTCGACATACACGACAGCAAAGAGGCCGAAGAAAAGACTCGAATTGTCGATGAAAGCTTGCGCCTGATCAAGGTCCAGGACGAAGAACGGCGGCGTATTGCCCGCGAATTTCACGACAGCGCCGGTCAAACCCTAACCGCTCTCGGCTTGAGTCTCGCGCAGCTGGTTCAGAAAGCAGAGATCATCTCGCCGGAATTGGCAAAGGAAGGCCGAGAGATTGAGGAAGTGGTTCAACAACTCCATCGCGAGATACGCACCACCTCGTATCTGCTGCATCCTCCGCTGTTGGACGAAGCTGGAGTCAAGCCTGCGCTTCGGTGGTACGTGCAGGGGGTTGCGGAACGTAGCGCTGTGGCGATTGACCTCAATATCCCCGAAGATTTCGGGAGGCTCCCTGCCGACATGGAGCTTGCCATCTTTCGCATCGTGCAGGAATGCCTGACCAACATCCATCGTCACGCAGAGAGCAAAACTGCTTGCATTCGAGTAGCCCGTGAAAGCGCGAGTGTGCGCATTGAAGTACGCGACGAGGGCAAGGGTATCTCGCCCGAACGCCTGGCCGAAATCGGGTCGCACGGTGCTGGGGTTGGAATCGGTGGCATCCGGGAACGATTGCGGCGATTTAATGGCCAAATGAAGATCGAATCCAACGGGTCAGGGACAACAGTTTCCGCCACCATCCCGATTCCGAACGAACCTCTCCTGGCGGATTTCGAGCCGCTTCAGGCAGCCGTCTGATGGAGGCAAAGCAGCTCCGGTTAATCGAGCATTTGACTTGCCTCCACCCACCCTCAATAATCGAATCTGCAGTGGATATCTACGAACAAATCGTGCAGCTTCGCCGCGAAGGGCGGCGCGGAGCAGTAGCGACGATCGTCAGCGTGCGCGGCTCGATTCCTTCGTTTCGAACGGCAAAGATGCTCGTGCGGGATGACGGCTCGATCGTGGGTACGATCGGCGGAGGATGTGTGGAAGCCGATGTGTGGCAGGCGGCGCGGGAAGTGATGGAATCGGAAAAGCCGCGAAATCTGACGTTCGATCTGAATCAGGACCCAAAATACGATACGGGTTTGGTATGCGGCGGCACGCTCGAAGTTTTCGTCGAGCCAATCTTGCCTCCGGCTTTGCTCTATCTCTTCGGCGCCGGGCACGTCGCGCAAAATGTTTGCAAGGTCGCTGCCGTCGCCGGTTTCGAGCCGATCGTTGTAGACGACCGCACTTCGTACGCAACTCAGGAACGCTTCCCGGCAGCGCGCGAGATTCACGCCCTCGAATTCGATGAGGCTATACAGAAGCTGGATCCCAACGAGACTTCCTACATCGTGATCGTTACGCGCGGCCATCGCGATGACATGCGAATCCTACGCTGGGCGGTGCAGACCCGCGCCCGGTATATCGGTATGATCGGCTCGAAGCGCAAAGTCATTGGAATATTCAAGACGCTGCAGGAAGAAGGCATGCCCGCAGAGTTGTTTGACCGGGTTCACGCTCCCATCGGGCTCGATATCGGTGCGGTTACGCCCGAGGAAATCGCGGTTGCGATTGCCGCCGAATTGATTGCGGTGCGCCGCCATGCTGAATCCAATCCGCCTCACATGAGTTGGTTTGCGCGGAAGGAAGGGAAGGCGGACGATGATCCCGGCGCGAAAGCGGAAGCGCAGGAACGAAGCTCCCATCGTTGATTAGCAGTCTTCGAACGGCGATGGCGATTATCCGCTATTCTTCTTCATTCCCTGATATCTTCACAGCATGGTGCGCGCTTCCAGTTTCGCGGGAGTGATTCTGGCCGCGGGAGAGTCTTCGCGAATGGGACGCGAGAAAGCGCTGCTGCCCTGGCCGCCGTCACGAACCGGGCAAGCATCCTCGACGGAAACTCTGCTTTCGGCGGGCATCCGTTTGCTGAACTCCATTTGCGACTTCGTCGTGGTTGTGGTCGGGAAGAACGAAAACGCGCTTGCGCCCACGATTTATGCGGAGGGCGTTTCGCTGGTATGCAATCCCGATCCGGCGCGCGGCCAATTCAGTTCTCTGCAAGTCGGTCTGCGGGATGTGCTCGATCGCGGACGTGACGCCGCTTTTATCACCTTGGTCGACCGTCCGCCGGTGAGCCAGGTAACCCTGAAAACTCTGCATCATGCTTTTTCCGTGGCTCCGCATGAAATCTGGGCGGTCGTTCCCGAATTCGAGGGAAAGCACGGCCATCCATATCTTGTGGCGAAAGAGATGATCGAAGCGTTTCTGCGCGCTCCGGCCACATCGTCCGCACGTGACGTCGAGCACGCGAACGAGGAGCACATCCAATATGTTCCGCTGGATGATCCGCTGGTCGCGCTGAATATCAACACGCCGGAGGACTACCAGGCACTGCTGCTGGACCCCAATTGATCTTATGGTTCCGGCCATTGCACGGCCACGCCAGGGCACGTTATGGTCAATGAATGGGTGGGCTCGAAACAGAAAAGTTTCTTCCTGCAACCAACGACTTCCTCGATTCGGTTCTGCGTCTCAAGCCCCGCGTGGCCGCGTTTGACTGCGACGGCACGCTATGGTCGGGCGATCTCGGCGAGCGCTTTTTTGATTGGGAATTTAGAGAGCCCTACGTTTTCG
>JASHTD010000247.1 GCA_030040725.1 Candidatus Sulfotelmatobacter sp.
AGCGTCGAATTGGTCAAACGCGCCCGGAAACGCTCCGCGGCTCCGTTTGCGAATGCGATTTTGCGCAAGTTAGCGTCGGATAATTCTGCGCAGTTGGAGGCTCCTGCGCTCACAGGCAATTGGTCTTCCCCGGCAAGCATCGCAGCAAACTGGGCGCATCCCCTGTGGCTCGTCGAACGTTGGCAGCAAGCTTATGGGATCGAAACTGCCCTCGCCATCTGCCGCTACAATCAGTCCATTCCCAGCACTGCAATTCGCCTGCGTGATTCTCAAGCCGAAGCTCAGTTAGCCGCCGATGGAATCGATCTCGCCTCAGGATCACTTCTCGCTTCTGCCCGGATCGTTCGGAGCGGCGAGATCACCAAGTCACTGGTTTTCCAGCAAGGCCGATGCGTCATTCAGGACGAAGCCTCGCAGCTTGTTGCCGTGTTAGTCGGCCAGGCCTCGAGCATTCTCGATTGTTGCGCCGCGCCGGGAGGCAAAACGCTCGCAATCGCCGATTGCAATTCACAGGCGAATATCGCTGCTGTCGAACTTCATCCCCACCGCGCGCGATTGTTGAAGAAGTTGCTCAATGGCGCTCCAGCGCTGGGGAGCGGATCCCACAATGTTCATGTCATCGCAGGCGATGCGCGAAATCTGCCCGTCTCCGCGAGCTTTGAGCGAGTGCTCGCGGACGTCCCTTGCTCGGGCACCGGCACTCTGGCGCGCAACCCGGAAATTAAATGGAGGCTCAAGCCGGAAGGCCTCGCCGACCTGCCGGGACGGCAATGGGCCATCCTCCGGTCGGCGATGAAAAATGTTGCCACGGGCGGCCGTGTGATTTACTCCACTTGTTCGTTGGAGAAAGAAGAAAACGAAGATGTGATCGAGCGTGCCCTGGCGGAAGATTCTTCCCTTCGCGTGCTCGACTGCACAACCGAGATTGATCGCCTCCGCCAACAAGGCGAGGTGATCTGCCCTGGTTCTCTTACTCGTGGGCCATTTCTGCGCACGATTCCCGGCATTCACGCCTGCGAAGGCTTTTTCGCAGCTATTCTGCAGAAGGCGTGACCGCGCTGCTCCTCATCGTACTTCGAGGTTCACCACGGCGCCAGCCAGAATCTTCTGCCCCGTCGGCGGAGTCTGCGCCACAATAACGCTCGCCGGCCCTGGCTGCGACGCTGGTGCCGTAATTGGTGCAACTGAAATTGGAGCATTTGCTACGGGCGAAGTCGCTGCCTGCGGCTGCGTGCTCACCGGAGGCGCCACGGTGACGTTTCCGAGTTTGAATCCTGCATCCTGCAGGGCCCGCGTTGCCGCGCCGAGCGATTGTCCCACGAGGTTCGGCATCACAAACGCCGCCGGCGTAGGTGCTTCGCTGATCAGAAGACTCGTTCTCGGCGCTGCCACCTGGCTGGTGTTTGCAGGTGGACTTTGCGCCAGCACCTGGTTAGGCGGTGTTCCTGCCACCTGGATTTCGGCCGTCGACGAGAGTTCCAGGCCGCGCCGTCGGATGTTCATCTCCGCCGCGCGCTCGGTCTCGCCGGTGACATCTGGAATCGAAACCCGCTGCGGCCCCATACTTTGCGCGACGCGCACTTCCCAGCCCCGTCGGACTTTGATGCCGGGCATCGGAAGTTGCATCATGATTCTTCCCTCGGGAATCTGCGGACTGTAATACTGCCGCTCCACGTTCATTTCCAGCCCGAGCCCGGTTAGTGTGCGCTCGGCCTCCCCTGGCGTCATGCCGACGATCCCCGGGACCTGTACTTCCTGCCCATGAATGGCAAAGCGCATCGCCATCAGGCCAGAGACCATTGCCACCAGCAGCATCGCCAGCGCCAGAAATACGATTCGAAACAGAGGTTTCATAAATCGGTTGAAGCAATCCTAAACACACCCTCACGAGCGCAAGCCAACCTCGCGACGCGCTTACTGCGTTTCATCCCCTCCCGTAGCGGTGTCGGGGGTGTCCAGCTTTTGCGCGAAGCTCGTGCCGGGAACATTCGGTGCCGCCTGGAACTGCCCCGGATCTTTGCCTGCCATCGCTGTAGTCATAAAGTTCATCCAGATCGGCAAAGCAGCGCGAGCTCCGGTTTCCTTGTCTCCTAACGATTTTTTTTCGTCGAATCCGAGCCACACACCGCAGCTCATCGTCGGAGAAAATCCTACAAACCACGCGTCCGTGAAATCGTTGGTCGTGCCGGTTTTCCCGGCGACCGGGAAAGGCAGCTTCGAAGCGGCGATTCCCGTTCCATGCAGCACCACTTCGCGCAGCATAGCGGTCATAATTCGCGCCGTACGCTCGCTCACCACATCCTTTACTTCCGGATAATCTTCCTCCAGCACGCGCCCTTCGTAATCCGTCACCTTGGTGATATAGCGGGGAATCACCCGCACTCCGTCGTTGGGAAAAACGCTGTAGGCGGAAGTCTGCTCCATCAGGGTAATTTCAGCCGAGCCCAGCGCAACCGGCAAGTACGGAGGCAGGCGGGAGGTAATTCCGAAGCGCCCGGCGTAGTCGATGACCGTCTTGATGCCAATCTTGTCGGCGAGCTTCAGCGCAGGAATATTGCGAGATTGCGCCAGAGCCCTGCGCAGACTGATTACGCCTTCAAATTTTTCGTCGTAATTGTGTGGCGAGTAAGGCCCCGACTCGGTTTCGAAGGTAACCGGCTCATCGAGAATGGTGTCGTCCGGGCTCGCCCCGCGGTCAATCGCCGCAGTGTACACATAAGGCTTGAAGGAGGATCCCACCTGCCGCAGCGATTGCGTCGCCCGGTCGAATTTCGATTCGCTGAAATCTCTTCCTCCGACCAAGGCTTTGATTCCCCCGGTCGCGTTGTCGATCGCAACCAGCGAGCCCTGCGTTCCCGAGTCCTGTTCGAGAGTCACGCGAGCAGCACCATTCGCATTGAGCGCGAGAATCTTGACATAGCAGATGTCTCCCGGCCGCAGCAAATCAGGAATTTTTTTCTGCGTCCACGCGACGTCCGCCTGGCCAATCGCCGCCAGATATTGTCCGAACTTCACAGTGGCGATTCCTACGCCTGAAGAAGTCACCACGGCGTGAATGTATCCGTTGACCTCCGGTTCGTTCTCCCAATCGGGATGCTGATATTTATCGATAGAAATTCCTTCCGCGATCACATTCTCGAGGTGTCCTTTCCATCCATGCCGGCGCTCATACGCGGCCAGCCCATCCAGCACAGCCCGATTCGCGGCCTTCTGCAAATCGACATCTAGCGAGGTATAAACCTTCAAACCGCCCTCGTGCACCTGATCGGCCCCATACTTGGTCTCCAGGTATCGTCGCATTTCCTCCACGAAGTAAGGAGCCAGCGAGTTGGGGTCGTGTTGCAGATTCAGCGCCAGCGGAGTGGAACGAGCGCTTTCCGCCTGGGCGGAAGTGATTTTTCCATCCTCCAGCATGGCATCGATCACCAGGTTCCGCCGCTTCAGCGCACGTTCCGGATGGTTAATCGGCGAGTATACCCCCGGTCCCTTCGGCAAACCCGCGAGCAGCGCCGCTTCCGGCAAAGTCAACAGCCGGGCAGTCTTGCTGAAATAGAATTCCGAAGCCGCCTCGAAGCCGTAAACGCCGTGTCCCAGAAAAATCTGGTTGGCATAAAGCGTGAAAATCTGCGGCTTGGTGAAGCGGCGCTCGATCTGGATCGCGAGCAGCGCCTCCTCCACCTTGCGGTGAAACGAGCGATCGGGCGAAAGAAACAGGTTGCGCGCCAGTTGCATGGTGAGGGTCGACGCTCCCTGAACCCTGCCGCCGGATCTGATGTCCCGGTATGCCGCGCCAGCGATTCGCCAGAAATTGATGCCCGAATGGCGGTAGAAATCCTTGTCCTCAATCGAAATCAACGCATCGCGCAGCACCGGAGGAAAATCATCGTAGCTCGCGACTACGCGCCGTTGCAGGGCGAACGAACCGATCACCCGCCCATGATCGTCGTATAACTCGGTGATCGAACTCGGACGGTAGGCCTCGAGAGCTTCCACCTGCGGCAGGTCCGTCGTGTAGACGAGCAGCAGTCCCGCCGTCGCGCCCACCAGCGCGGAAATGAACAGCAGTAGGCCCACCAGCAAGCGGCCTATCAGCTTTCCTCCAGCAATATCGATCGGTGGAAGATCTTCAGCAACCGACTTCATGGCGAGATGGGTTCAGAATAGCAGGGCGAATGGCGCTTCGGTAGTCGCAGAGGCAAGTCACGGTCCGAGATGCTGTTGGCTACTGCTTTCCGCGCTCAAAAAAAGCGCACACCTTGCGGTGCGCGAGCAAATCGTTGACTTTGGAATTTAGCTTGCCCTGCTTTTCAATACCTCAATCGCTTTCTGCAACTGATCGTCAGGAGTGCTCTTCGGCTTGCTTTCGGGTTCCTCAGTGGCCGAGGGGGTCTCATCGTCATCGTCGCTAATAATGCTATCCGTCGCGTCCGCCACCATCACGTTGGGAGTCACGGCAACATCCTGAATGGCTTTGCCGCTGGGCGAATAGTATTTTGCGACCGACAAAATCAGCGCCCCACCATCCGGCAGATCGATGGTCTTCTGCACTGATCCGGCCCCAAAAGTTTTATCGCCGATCACGTCGCCGCGGGCATTCTCCAGAAGAGCGGCCGCCACAATCTCGGCCGGTCCCGCCGTTCCCTTATTTACCAGTACCGCAACCGGAAGCGATGTAACGGCTTTAGCCGGATCCGCATTAAAAGCCTCGCGCGGATATTTCTGGCCCTGCAGATATGTGATCGTGCCGTGATTCAGGAAAAGGTTGGCTACGGCGATGCCTTCGGTTTCTTCCCCGTCAGAGGTGTTCCGCAGATCGAGAACCAGTTTCTTGGCTCCTTGTTTTTCGAGTGATTTGATCTTGGTGGCAATCTCCTCTGCCTTGCCCTTGTCCAGAGCGTCCGCTTTAATGTAACCGACGCCATCCTCCAGCATCTTGTCGGAAACCGCAGGGATGGTAACCGTGGCCCGCGCGATCGACATCTTTTCCGGTTCGGCCCGGCGAGCCCGCACCACTGATAAGTTCACAGTTGATCCGACAGGTCCAGCCAACATGTCGCGAATCTCGGGAAGCGACATGTCGCGCGTACTTTTGCCCTCGATGGATTCAAAAATGTCTGTATCCTCAATGCCCGCTTTATCGGCAGGAGAGCCCGGCAAAACCGAAACCACATCCGCGTAGCCAAAGCGCTTGGAGATCGTGGCTCCGATCTCGCCCCGGCCTTCCGCCTTGTGCGCCTGGTATACCTTGTAGGCCTCTGGCGTGAGATAGCTGGAATTCGGGTCCAGCGACTCGAGCAGCCCGTGCAGCGCTCCGTTTGTGACCTTGGGGATATCGGGATCGACAACATACTCGTTTTGCACCCGAGACAGTACTTCGCTATAGACCTGCATCTGCTGGTAGGCGCCGTCGTTCGAGGAGGCGTGAACCCCGCCCAGCGATCCAACCACGACGAATAACAGCACAGCAAACGACGAAACCAGAACCGCAGCCTTAATTTTCATGGACACTCAATTCTTCTTCTGGAAAGGACTAACTTCCTGAGAAACTTGTTCCCATTATATCCGGTAGATGCGGGTTTTTGTCCCCCCGATGCTCCTAATTCGAGCCTCGCCAGTAACCTGGGAAAACCGCATTTTTTCGGACCAGATTGAGACGGCCGGACCGATCTGTCAACTCGTCTTAGGCCGGGGGTTTGAAATTCAGCGTAATTACTGTCTGCACCGAGACCGCCCGCCCGTTCATGGAATAAGGCTTAAAACGCCACTGCCTTACCGCATCGATGGCGGCGCGCGCAAACACGAATGATCCCTGCATGAATTTGGCATCCTGCACAGCCCCATCGGCTCCGATAAGCACCTGCAGCACCACACTGCCTTGCAGTCCGCTCGCTTTTGCCGCCTCCGGGTATTGTGGATCGGACGCTTGAGCCAGCAGCCCGCGCACCGCCGACTCGGGCAGCGTTACGGGTTCGATCGACGATGGCGCAGAGTCATCCGGCTTGGCGCCGCTCATCTCGGGCACGGTGGAAGCGACTTGGGACTTCAAACTCGAGGGTATGCCCGCCAATTGCGACGCCGAAACCTGTGGTGGTGGACTGCTGTGGACCGGCGAGGAAGCTGTATGAACCTGAGGGGGTTGCACTTGCGTTGGTTGTGCCAGTGGGGGTGGTGAAACTGGCTGGGCCGGAGCAGATTGAGGCTGTGCCGAGCTCACAGTTGCGGGCGCCGTCGTTCCCGAACTAGCCGGCGTATTCCCCGTTGCGGCGGTCACTGGATTGCTGATCGGCGTGGCAACCGGATTCTGCGAGTTTGCATTCTGATCAGCCGCGGCGCTTTGGCTGGACATTGCAGCGGGTTGCTCGCCGCCGGCTGGCTGCGCTCCATTTGCTCCTGTTACGGCTTGTGCCTGTCCGGCATTCGCAGCAGCGGATTTATCTGGCTTCGCAGTCGGATCGATCACTGGGACTACTTCGATCTTCGAAGGGTCAGTTGTTGAATCCGGAATATTGGCCGTCGCAGGCAGCTTGTACTCATCGTCAGGCTGACCGAAGCTGTCATGTTGTGTCACTGTCTGCGGCATTGGCGGAGGCGGCGGGTTCAGCCAGCGTAGCGCCGCGCGTGCGCCAGTGCGAGAGAGAGCCTTCATCTTTTCTCGCGTTCGCGGCACGGCCACAAGTACCACGCTCACCAAAGCGAGCCCTAAAACGAAAGTCTTGCCGTGTTTCGCCCGCGGCCGCGCCAGTACTATCTCGGCATCTTCATCTTCCACGTCGCCGGATGCCTGGGGTGCAACAGCTTCTTCTCGCGGCGTAGCCCTCGCTGCATCTTCCGCCGCGTCCGGCTGCTTTGCAGCCTGCGCGGGAAAGCCCTCGAATTCGCTCGCCGGCGTCGCTGGCGCAAGGGATGATGGATCGTCATACGAAG
Organism: Candidatus Sulfotelmatobacter sp.; assembly: GCA_030040725.1. GTDB lineage: Bacteria > Acidobacteriota > Terriglobia > Terriglobales > Acidobacteriaceae > Sulfotelmatobacter. The sequence goes on from JASHTD010000247.1 coordinate 6,925, forward strand.
TCAGTTCATTCTTCGAACCTACTTCTTTGAGCGGTGCCGGCCTGGATTTTGTGAGCCGCGCCTGTAAAGCCGCCCATCCAGTCAAGGCTTCTTTAGGCTCAGGTTTCGCTTCTGGAACGTCCTGAACGGCAGCAGCCATCGGCTCAAGTTCGGTGAGCGAGTCAACCGGCGCGCTGGAAGCTTCAGTGGCGTTGCGCACTTCGCTTTCGGTGTCGAACTGCGATCCGGGTGCGGGTCCGGTCGACTGCAGAAATTCTCCCGCGCGAAGTTTTTCCGGGGCTGGGACCACGAAAGCGGGAGCAGGTGCAGCTGCTGCAGCGCTCGACCCGGCAGTATTCGCTGTTCCAGTCTGCCACGGCGTCCGCGTCGCGGCAGGCGCGGCGGTCTGAGATTTCGATTGCAACAACTGGCACGCCGTGCTCATCGTGTCCCGAACTTGTTCGGGACGAATCGGCTTCAGCAGCACCGAATTGGCTCCGGCCTGCAGGGCATGTGGCCGAGCCTCCTCGTTGACGATTGCCAGGGTTAACGGTCGTGCCGCAGCCTTCAGGTCGCGGGCAGTCTTCAGCAGAAATGCCGCTTCCGGCTGGTCCTTCCAATCCGTGATAACAATTTGAAACGATTGCGTCGTCACCCGCTCGACCGCATCCACCGGATTCGAGCAGTGCTCCGCCTCAATGCCCAACTCGGTGAGGACTTGCCTTATGGGCTCGGCCGTCGCTTCATCGGACGAGAATAAAAGACAACGCAAAGACATACTGTTCAGACTAGGCAGGCGCAGTAACCCCGGCAAGTTACTGAGGTTGAGGCCGGATCGGGTCTTAGATCAGCCCAATAAATCGGTGGTACATGTACCTTCAACAGTGCCGGCGCTGGCAAGGTTTTCGAGGGCCAGAACCCGGGGAAAAACGCTCCCATGCCGGCTGCGCTAGAATGCTGATTTCATTCTGGATCGACTCAACTGGATCGACTCAGACGGATCGGCTCAAGCCATGCAAACGGCAGATGTTGTCATCGTCGGTGCAGGAATCGTGGGCTCGAGCATTGCCTATCATTTGACTGCGCAGGGCTGCCGCAATGTGCTGGTCATGGAGCGCGAGTCCGCACAGGGCAAAGGCTCTACCGGCAAAAGCATGGGAGGAGTGCGAGCTCAATTTTCCACTCCAGTCAGCATCCAGATGTCGCTGTATTCCATTCCGTTCTACGCCAGCTTCGAAGAGCGCCTGGGCAGCCCTTGCGACTATCGCCCGCAAGGCTATTTATTCTGCGCGACGAACCAAAAGCAGATGGCGTATTTGCAGACAAACTACGCGGAGCAAGTCAGGCTTGGCCTCAAGAATGTCCGGCTGGTTGGCGGAGATGAAATTGCCAGCATGTTTCCGCAGTTGCGCAGCGACGACATCATCGGCGGAAGTTTCTGCTCAACCGATGGCTTCGTTGATCCCTACAGCGCGATGAACGGATTTACGGCAGCTGCCATCGATCGCGGCGTTACGCTGTGGAAGCACACCTCGGTGACGGGGATCAGGCGAGATGCTGCCGGAATCTCTTCAGTCGAAACCACGCACGGAGCAGTTTCGACCCGCAAAGTGGTGAACTGCGCTGGAGCCTGGGCCGCGGAAATAGCCAGGCTCGCTGGTGTGGATCTTCCGGTCGAGCCTCTCCGCCGCATGCTGGTTCCAAGTGAGCCCTTCGATGAATTTCCCCACACCGCGCCCATGATCATCGACATGTCGAACGGCTTTCACTTTCGCCCGGAGGCGCGCGGATTTCTGCTCGCCTGGAACGATCCGGAAGAAATGCCCGGTTTCAAGGCCG
>JASHTD010000248.1 GCA_030040725.1 Candidatus Sulfotelmatobacter sp.
TTCTTCGTTTTTATTCTTGGAGGCGCCTTCCACCACTCCGCGCGAAACCAGCAGAAGCGCCGCTCCCTTCTCGATCCCCACGGTCGGAGCTTCGCAGGTGGCGTGCGAGAAAAGGCCAAGCGGCAACCCGGTCGAGGCAAGTTCCACTACCCCGGTTCGATCCCGCAGCAGGCCTGGCGTGTGGCCGGCGTTGGTATAGCAGAGCGTGCCAAACCTCTCGTGATAGCAGCCGATGAACGCCGGGCAGGAGTGAACTCCGGCAGCCTTTTCCATGATGCCGCGGTTGAGTTGCACGCAGAGCTGGACCATGGCGTCCGCTTCGTTGATGTCGGACGGTGCAAAGAGCTGGGGTCCGAGCGTACGAAAGAACGTCTGTGCCGCCTCCAGAATCAGCCGATTGGTATCCGGGCGGCCGGCGACATCGAGCAATCCAAACAGAATGCGTTCCGGGCTGACGCGAAAACAGTCGTAGAAATCGCCCGCGACCCGGTTTCGGTAAAATGTGGCTGCAATCTCAGCGCCGGCAATTTTGGGAAAATTAGTTTGGACCGGCTCTGTGGGTTGAACGGCCTGCGGTGCTTCGGGCTGGAATAGGGCGCACATCGATGGCAATTAGGCGAAACTAGCACAAGCGATGGCGTGCGGCAAACCGGGAATGTTCTGATTGACGAGGCTAATCGCCGTATTTGTCGCTCAGGTATTTGCCGACTTCTGCCTCGAGTTGTCCGTAATCGGAGTGGATGGTGGCCCGTAGCGCTGCTTCGGTGGAACTGCCTTCACTGAGCCGTTGCAGAATTCGCTGAATATCGCTGATGCCGTAAGAATCATTGATATACGACACGGCAGCCAGGGATTCGGCATATGCCAAGTAAGCCTGCGCACTAGAGAAGCTCATGAAGCTGCCTTCCAGCATGTTGAGAGGGATGTTGCGCTGCGTTTTGAAAAGTTGGGCTAGTTGGCGGCCGTCGCTGCCGAGCGACTTCGGCTCCATCAGTTGTGCAATGCCCTCGTGAAGCCAAAGCGGGCAGCGCCCTGCCGAAAGTTGATTGATGAATGAATGCGCCAGCTCGTGCCGCAGGACTCGCGCCAGATCCGGCGTCACCGAACTCAGGCCATTGATCGGAATGCGAAGCTTGCCATCGTTGAGCGCGCCTGACCATGAAGGTGCACGCGTCACATCAAAAAAAGCCTGCTCGGTGTAAAGCGTTACCAAAATGTTGTCGTGCGGGGGTGTGCCCAACTCGCGCGCCAGATCGTCGTAGTCCGATTCCAGCGTCGCCAGAATCTGCGCGCGAAATGCATCTGAGGTTTGCCGGCCTTCGTAGCGCAAGACAAAATGGCTGCTTTCGCGCTCCGAAAAATCACTCTCGACGTTTTGTTCCCGCTGCGCTTTGGCCAGGTACTGCCGTACATTCGGGTCGGGACGGAGTTCCAGCGAATGCTGCCACGCGGCGACCGCTTCTTTCGTGTGATCGCAAGCCTGCTGCGCATAACCCAATACAGTGTAAGCGTCAGCCGATTGCGGCGCGGCGCTGACTGCTTGCTGCGCATAGATGAGCGCCTGTGCAGCATTGCCGGTTCGCACCAGAAGCGCGGCGTAATAAGTTAGGATGGTTGCATTCGACGGCTGGAAGCGAAGGGCGCTATCGAAGTAGCGGCGTGCCTGGTCGACGTTGCCATGTTCGAATTCGAACTTGCCGGCGATAAAGTCGGCGGTTGCGCTCAGCTCGGCGTTGCCCTGGCCCTCGAGTTTTGATAGGGCATCGGGATCGACCTTGCCATCCTTAATAATGTCGTTCGGGAGGTTGCCGATGTTTGCCAGGCTCTCGACCGGGACGAACACTGGAAGATCTGCACTCTTGCCTGAGTTCGATACGGCGGAGGCCGGGACGCCGCCTGCCTCAATGTGGTCTACCGAACTCTTGGGGATTGCATAGCTGTCGTCGCCGATATCATATACGTAGCGATTTCCCTTTTCACGAACGCTATCGGCTACGATGGTGCCGCCATTTTTCAAATGGATGGTGTCGGCCCACGCCGCGGACGCGAGCAGCAACCATAATGTTCCTAAGCTAGTGACACGAAGGCGCATCGAAGCGCATTCTAGCAACAGAGAGGGTTCTCACCCACGTGACCAAAGTACCGCGCGGAATAGCCGAAGCGCTCGTTCTGTGCCTGACTATTCCCGGATTCATCAGCGCGTCGAAAGCGCAATCGGTCACGGCACAAAGTCATCAGCCCGGGCCGGCTGAATCGCTCTACTTACAACTGGGTAGCGTCGGGCTCGATCCGGCGCGAGTTTTTGGTGTGCGCGACGCTGCCATCGACCGGGCATCCATTCACATCACTTTGAATGACGGCACGATTGCTTTTACGAAAGATGTGCTCGGCAAAATCACTGGAGCATTTTTCGTAGGCGATGGCGAGGTTCTTCTGAGTCCGCCAAGTGACATTGAACGAAGATCGATGAGCCGGTTTACGGGAATGGCGATTCTGGAAGAACAGTTCTCCAGCGCATACTTTCGCTTCAACGACGACACCCCCGCCGAATTGCAGCCGGGCCTGAGAGCGCCCGAACAGGCGCAGGAGTTTGCCGCACAGTGGGACCAGACCGCACGCAATCTGGCACGAGAAGACGCCATGCGGCTGCTCTCCACTTTCTGCGAACTATTACCCGACGGAGCTGCACAAGGTGCCGCGCCAAGAAAGCAAACGGATCCCGAAGATCGGCTGTTTCATGCGCGTTTGCAAGGAAACAGCCTCGGCATTTTCGATCTTTTCTTCGATTCCACCGCCGAGGAGCAGATCGAAGCAGGCCAGACGCGGACAGCCGAAAACGGCAAAGTCTACTACGATGTTTGGACTTCCTTTTCGACTCAGAGTGCCGAACCCAGGAGAGTTCTCCAGAAGAAGATCCCGGAGACACTGCCCGAGCAATCCGAGTCTCGCCAGAACCGAATTCTCATTCACAGTTACGTAATTGACGCGCACGTAAAACCCCCGAAGGAGCTCGACGCGGATGTAAAACTGCAACTTGATACCGAGCATGCAGGATCGCGTTTCCTGATCTTCGAATTGTCACGTTTTCTCCACGTGGAAAGTGTCGAAGCCGACGGGCACCCGGTTGAATTTATTCATAATCCCGCGGTGGAAGGCTCGCGGCTCGCACGTAGCGGTGACGATCTTGTAGCCGTAATCCTGCCGGCACCTGCGGTCAAGGGGCAGCAGATCAGTCTGCGGTTCGTCTATACGGGAGATGTTCTGGCCGAAGCCGGTAATGGCTTGCTTTACGTCGGGGAACGTGGCACGTGGTATCCCAACCGTGGATTGGCGATGGCCGATTTCGATCTTACTTTTCATTATCCCCGTGGCTGGACTCTTGTGGCAACCGGCAAGCCTACAGCGATCTCCGCGATGTCCCCAGGGCAGGCATCCCAAAATGCGGAAGAAGGCGAACAAGTGAGTCGCTGGGTCTCAGAGCGTCCCATCCCGGTTGCCGGGTTTAATCTCGGCAAATATATTCGGGCCGAGGCTAAAGCCGGCAACGTAGAAGTAGACGCTTATGCCACGCGTCAAATGGAGCGAGATTTTCCTACCAACTCTGCGCTGCCGCCTTCATCCGCGGATGGTTTTCAACGCCGTCCAGGAATTCTGTTGCCGCCGCCCCCATCCCCGTCTTCGCCGCCATCTCCAGCGGGCAACGAGCGAGCCGTTGCTGAATTTACGGCCGACGCAATTCGCTACTATGCCGATCGCTTTGGTCCGTTCCCATACAGCCAGTTGGACTTGACTCAATTGCCGGGCCGTGAGAGCCAAGGTTGGCCCGGACTGATTTTTCTTTCTTCCTACGCTTTTTTAAACAAGCGCGAGCAGGAGGACATTCACGGAGATGCTGCAGCCGCCTTGATCGATCAGCTAGTGCCTGCGCACGAGGCTGCGCACCAGTGGTGGGGCGATCTGATTACCTGGAGCACTTATCGCGATCAGTGGTTTTCCGAAGGATTGGCAAACTACTCCGCGCTGATGATGATGCAGGAGAAAAATCCGGCAGGCTTCCGGCTGGTCATGGAGAAATATCGGGATGAACTCCTCGCGAAAAACGAAGATGCCGGCCCTGTGACCCTGGGAAGCCGGCTGCTGTCTTCGCGCTTTCCGCAGGGATACGAAGCGATCACATATGGGCGGGCGACGTGGTTGTTTCACATGCTGCGTACGATGCTGCAAGACGGCGCAGAGACCGATGGGCGAAAGGTTCCTGACGGCAAAGCAACTGAGCCCTTCGTGCGGTCTTTACGCAAACTTCGCGATCGCTATCAGGGAAAAGCCATTACTACCGGCGAATTGCTAGAGGTATTTGCAGAAGATTTGCCACCGAGCTTGCGCTATGAAGGCAGAGCTTCTCTCGATTGGTTCCTGGATGGATGGGTGAACGGGACCTATTTGCCAAAATTGGAACTCCAGGGAGTGAAATTTTCCGGAAAGGGAGCGAGCGTGCTGGTGACCGGAGTGATTCGGCAAACCGACGCACC
>JASHTD010000249.1 GCA_030040725.1 Candidatus Sulfotelmatobacter sp.
AGACGGTGTTCATGCTGGTGGATCGGCTGAGCGTTTCGCCTGAATCACGCTCGCGCATTGTGGATGCGGTCGAGACCGCCTATCGCGAGTCAGGCGAAGTAATCTTTGAGGTTCCGGCGCACGATAATCAGCCCGAGCGGCAGTTGCGCTTCGCCCAGCGCTTCGAGTGCAAGAATTGCCACCTGCGCTATGAAGAGCCGGAACCGCGGCTCTTCTCTTTCAATAATCCCTACGGAGCATGCCCGCGTTGCCAGGGATTCGGCAACACCATCGATTTTGACCTCGATCTGGTGATTCCCGACAAAACTAAATCGCTGGGCGAAGAAGCGATTGCCCCTTGGAACAAGCCGAAATACCGGCCAATGTTTACGGAGATGAAGCGCTTCGCCAAGCAAATGGAAATTCCGCTGGACGTGCCGTGGGCGGAGCTCAAGCCTGAACAACAGGAGTCGGTTCTCAACGGCGACGGGAAGTTCCTGGGAGTGCGTGGTTTTTTCGCATATCTCGAGCGAAAAAAATACAAGCTGCACGTGCGTGTATTTCTGAGCCGGTATCGCGGATACTCCACCTGTCCGGAGTGCCGTGGGTCACGGCTCCGGTTGGAAGCGCGGCAGGTGAAGATCAACGGCAAGAACATCTGCGAAGTCTGTAGCATGACCGTCGAGGAGGCAGCGCGCTTTTTTGCCGGAGTTGAACTGAGCGCCGAGCAGGCCGAAATCGCGGAGCGGTTACTCGAGGAAATTCGCGAACGCCTGCGATTCCTCAATGAAGTGGGATTGGAATACTTAACGCTTGATCGATTGTCTTCAACTCTTTCGGGAGGCGAGGCGCAGCGGATTCAGCTTGCGACTTCGTTGGGATCGCGGCTGGTGGGCGCACTTTACGTTCTCGACGAGCCTTCAATTGGATTGCATAGTCGCGACACACACCGGCTGATCAAGATCCTACAGGACCTGCGGGATCTGGGAAACACGATCCTGGTGGTAGAGCACGATCCCGATATTATGCGCACCGCCGATCGAATCCTGGATCTCGGCCCAGGCGCAGGTGAAAATGGCGGCAATCTGGTGGCGGCCGGATCGTACGAGGAAATTATGCGAGACCCCGCTTCCCTCACGGGACGCTATCTCGCCGACGAACTGCGCGTCCAGATCCCCTCGGTGCGGCGGCAACCCGGAACGCAACAGATCAAAATCAAAGGCGTACGTGCCAACAATTTAAAGGGCATCGAGATTGCCATCCCTCTCCATATGCTGGTCGCCATCACGGGCGTGTCCGGCTCTGGCAAGTCAACGCTGCTTCACCAGGTCCTTTATCAGGCGCTGTCCGAGGCCAAAAAGCAGCAGACAACGGGAAACACGCGCAGCCCGGCCACATGGGAAAGCCTGGATGGAGATCAATTCATCGATGAAGTGGTTCTGGTCGATCAGTCGCCAATCGGCAGGACTCCGCGCTCCAATCCGGTCACCTATATCAAGGCGTTCGACGCTATCCGCGAATTGTTCGCTTCCCTGCCCGAATCAAAGAAACGCGGGTTCACGTCGGGTCACTTTTCTTTCAACATTCCGGGCGGACGATGCGAGACCTGCCAGGGCGATGGCACGGTCACAGTCGAAATGCAATTTCTCGCCGATGTCGAACTGGTTTGCGAGGAATGCAAAGGCACGCGCTATAAGGCGCAAGTGCTGGAGGTTCGTTATCGGGGAAAGAATATTCACGAGGTGCTGAACCTGACGGTAAAAGAGGCTCTGCGTTTCTTCGCGGAAGTCCCTAAGATCACGGAAAAGCTTGCAGCGCTCGACGAAGTGGGATTGGGATACTTGCGGCTGGGTCAGTCGGCAACAACATTGTCGGGCGGAGAGGCGCAGCGCATGAAACTGGCGGCGCATTTACAGCCGGCTGCGCGCGAAACCGGACGGCTTGGTTCCCGCAATGGCGACTCGCGGCGCGGTCGCCATCTGCTCTATATTTTTGACGAACCCACTACCGGATTACATTTTGACGACGTCAGCAAACTGCTCGCCGCTTTTCGCCGGCTTATTGATGCTGGTGGGTCGATCCTGGTGATCGAGCACAACCTGGAGGTCATTAAGACTGCCGATTGGATCATCGATCTCGGTCCGGAGGGTGGGGAGCGTGGTGGGAGAATTGTGGGTGCTGGGCCGCCGGAGGCCATTGTTAAGTTGCCATCGTCTTACACTGGGCAATACCTGGCGCGGGTCCTGAATGGCCATCACCATGGTCTTACCCCTGGCGAAGTGGTGCGTTCCAATGGGAGCAAGTAAACTTCTTGCCGGATGTTTTGTATTGGTGCTTAGCGCCGGCGTCTGCGCTCAAAATCCGGACTCAGCTTCTCTGCAGTCTTCTCCACAAGCTTCACCTTCCGCGCCCCAACCTTCGGCAGCGCAATCGTCAACCTCCCAAACCAATCAGAGCGGCCAATCTCCATCAGACAAACAGGAATCCAGTTCCCGGCATTCGGGTCATCACGTGCGGGTTCAAGTAGAAGATGACGACGCACAACCTCCCGAATTGACCGAAGCGGAAAAGGCGATCGACAAAAAGGATTACGCTACCGCCGAACTCCTTTTGCAAAAACTCGTCCAACGAGATTCCACGAGCTACGTAGGATGGTTCGATCTGGGCTTCGTCGAAAATGCCTTCGGCAGGGTCGACGATTCGATCGCGGCCTATCGTAAGTCGGTCGCCGCCAAGCCGGACGTCTTCGAGTCGAATTTGAACCTCGGGCTGCAACTGGCCAAAACAGGGCAGCCAGACGCAGCTGTGTTCTTGCGTGCTGCAACCCATCTGAAACCTACGAGCAATGTTCCTGAGGGTCTCTACCGGGCCTGGCTCGCGCTAGGACACGAGGCCGAAAAAACGAATCCCGACGAAGGGCTGAATGCGTATCGCAAGGCATCTTCCTTTCAACCCAAAGAAGCGGAACCGCATCTTTGTATCGGAGAGGTTCTCGAACGCGAGAATCAGTTCGCCGAGGCCGAAGCCGAATATAAGCAAGCCCTGACGTTGGATCCGCGTTCTTCGGATGCGCTGACCGGACTGGCGAACATCTACATGAAAGGCCGGCGCTTTCCCGAGGCGGAAGACTATCTCCGCAAACTGCTGGAGGATGAGCCGAACTCCGCCGCGGTTCACATCCAGCTAGGGCGAGTGCTTGCCGCCGAGGCAAAAACCGATGCTGCAATTGCACAGTTGCAGGCGGGGTTAAAATTGGCACCAGGGGATCAGGATGCGCAACTGGAAGTGGCAGGGTTGTACACCAGCGCCGGAAAAAGCGATCTCGCCGACGCCAGCTACCGGGCGCTGATTGCGGCGCATCCGAATGATGCCGAACTCCACCGCCGACTGGGGGAAACCTTGTTGCTGGAAAAGAAGTTTCCGGAATCTCAGCAGGAGTTCACGACTGCCGTAAAGCTAAACCCTGGTCTGGGAGAGGCTTACGGTGGTTTGGCTTTTGCCGCCGGCGAAAACAAGGACTACGTTCTTGCCTTGCGCGCGCTGGACGCGAGGGCTAAACTGCTTCCCGATGTCCCCATAACCTATTTCCTGAGGGCATCGGCGTACGACCATTTGCATAACTTTAAAAATGCAGCTACGAACTATAGACTCTTTCTCAAGACTGCCCAGGGGAAGTATCCTGATCAGGAGTGGCAGGCAAAACACCGCCTGATTGCCATCGAACCGAAGAGATAGCGGAAAGAAGCGTGCCGTATGAAACGCTCTCGAACGTTATGGGTTGTTGTTGCGGGATTGATGGTGGGGGCACTGGCCGCGCCCTGGGTTGCGCAGGCTCACCAGGAAGCGACGATTGCGGAATTGAAAAGCCGCCTCTCCAACGTGGAGATGCGCGACCGTCCCGCTCTCTGCATTGAAATCTGCGATCGGCAACTGGAAGCCGCCGACAAGTTTTACAATGACGGCGCGACCGCGGCGGCGCAGGCTGCTCTGCAGGATGTGATTTCCTTCGCCGGCCTGGCGCGCGAATACGCTATCCAGTCGCACAAACACGAGAAGGAAAGTGAGATCGCGCTGCGCAAAGCCGCTCGCAAGCTCGTCGACCTGAAGCACGCTATCTCCAGGGAAGATCAGGCAGCCGTGCAAAACGCAATCGATCGTCTGCAGCATTTTCGCGACGATCTGTTATCTGCCATGTTCCCCCGGAGCGCCGCTAAGTGAACGGGCGGCTGATTCGAGCGGCGGTCTCCGTCGGCTTTTTATTGCTCACGATCTCGCCGCTGTGGGCACAGCGGCAGCGCGATCCCTTCACGCCATCGGAAATCGACCAGATCCGGGATGTAAGCTGGGAGCCACAGCAGCGGCTGGCTCTGTACGTCAAGTTCGCCCGGGAGAGGCTGGTCGCCATGGAGCAGATGCGCGACGATCCGAAGACGAAGGACCGCGCACAACAGACGCACGATAGGCTGGATGATTTCGTGTCCATTTACGACGAGCTCAACGACAACATCGATACCTACATCGATCGCCGGAATGACATTCGCAAGCCGTTGAAGCAGATCATCGCCGCCGACAGCGAATTCCAGTCCAAGTTGCTGGCTCTGAAGGACGCGGCGAACGTTCCTCCGGAAGAAGCCAAGCAATACGAATTTGTCTTGAGCAGCGCGCTCGACACACTGAAAGATTCGGCGGACGACCACCGCAATCTGCTCGAAGAGCAGCAAGATGCGGCCAAGCACAAGAAATTCGAGAAGGCAGCAAGCGGCGGCAGAGCCGAATAAGGCAACGCCCCGTCTCTCCTATCCCACGCTAGCTCGAACCCCCACCGTGCTAATCTAGGCTCACTGTGCGCGAGGAGCTGGTTGAAATTTTTCATGATGAGCACCGGCAAATACGGCCGGGGGCTGCGCTGCCCGAGTTGAAGGTCGAATTCTTCGCGTTCGCGAATGTCAACAACACCATTCGATTGCGTCAGGGCAGGCTGCTGGTGCGGCTTTCGGATTTGCTCGAGAGTGCACCTGAGTCCGTAGTGCGCTCGATCGCTCATATTCTGCTGGCGAAGATGTACCGCAAGCCGATCGACCGCACTCACGCTGCACGCTACAGAAAATATGTGGGCAGTCGCGAAGTCGTGAACAAGGCTCATCTGGTGCGGCAGATGCGCGGGCGCAAGCGACTCGATTCACCGAAGGGGCACGTGTACGATCTGGATGCAATTTTTGAGGATTTGAACCGGCGGTTTTTTTATGGGCTGATGGGCCGTCCGCGAATGAGCTGGAGCCCGAGCAGGACGCGGCGCATTCTGGGCCATTACGATCCGGCGCACAATGCGATTGTTATCAGCCGTATTTTCGATCACCCCGCGATTCCACGGTATGCCGTGGAATATATCGTGTATCACGAGATGCTCCACTTGAAGCATCCAGTGCGGCTGCGCGGGAGCCGGCGATGCGTGCACTCCGCGGAGTTTCAGGCAGAGGAGAAGTTGTTTCCTGAAGTGGAGAGGGCGGAAGCGTTTTTGAAGAGGTTGTGAGGAGGGGTGCTACACAGTCTCGGAAATTAGGTCGATCACTGGCCGAGGCAATCTCGTCCCCACATTTGAGATCCCGATTCTTACCATGCCCTGAATCTTTCCACCTGCGCATGGCTGCGTCGGTTTTGATCGAGTGACGACTTAATCGCCGCTTGCAGGCGCTCTTCGTCATCGTCGTGAAGCGCGACGAATTTGAACGGCTGCAGGCTCCAGGAGAGCGGGCTGAGCATTTCCGCTGCGCCCAGCACCGAGCCTTTACGCGTAAGAAACATCAGCTTCACGCGGGAACCGCAATGCAGAGGCTTCGGCAGCTTCAGCAGCCCTCCGGTTAAAGAAACGACTTGCAGATTGCCCATCACGCGAGAGCCATTTTGGCAGCGGAGAACGGCGGGAGTGATTTCTGCGAAGCAGGTGCGCGTGGAGCGCCCGCCAGCGTACTGTGGGGAGGGGGACAACATGTCGGTTGAGCTGAGTATCCGCGCTGGTCAAGGGAATTGGGAGGTTACGAAAGGGATGGTCCGGGATCCGTGTACTCGAACAAAATCCCCACTTCTCGCAACGGACGCGAGAAATGGGGCACCCATATATTTCTTACGGCTTTTCTAATGCACTTGCGCGGTCTCTCTGGCATTTTGCAACGCATTGATGAACGCCTGAGCATCCGCGTTCTGCGTGTGCACGTCACCTTTCAAAATATCGCTGAAGGAAACGTCTTTGTCGTACAACTGCTGCGTTACTTTCCCATCCTTATTCAGTTCGGCTCCATTCAGCGAGGCGCCAATGAAAGCTCCTTTGCTGCTCGAGTAAGTGAGGATGCCGGCTTTGTAGCCAGCCTCTGCGGAAGCCGACCGTCCCACCGGACCGGCCGCTGCCGAAACGTCTGCACCCACCTTAATGTGACCTCTCATCAGATCATTCATACCTTCATCGTTCATGATAAACATCATAAGATCGGTGCTCTTGCCGCCGATCTGCGGGCCCCAACTTACTCCGGAAACTGAAAAAGGCGCCGGCGAGCTCCATTCGCCGTTGCTGGTGCGGCAGGTAGCGATCCCATCTCCGTGCTCGCCGCCGACCACAAACGCACCCTTAATGAGTTTGGGAATTACGGCCACGCATTTTGCTTTTTGTACTACATCGTTGGGAACGCCTTTATCCGGCGCTGCCGAACTCATGTGCTGAATGGTTTCTGTGGCTCGCTGCAGTTCTGCATCGGCAGCATTTTCGTTCGATTGACCGGCCCAGGCCAGCGTCCCCAGGCCAAGGGCAAGCACCCCGATCATAATTTTGTACTTCATGCAGTCTCCTCCTCGGGACTTTGATTCAACAAAGCGGAGTGCGGTTTTCGCGAATATGATTCGTCACGCGGCGCTCACTCTTGGGTCATGAAAGTACGGAAAGATACTTAGAGTCGAAACCTGAGGCGAAGAATCGAAGAACTTTGATTAAGTCGAGCGGAGCGGGTCAGGTCGCAGGCTAGAACCCGTAGTCGAAGAAGCCACGCTCAAGCGTGAGCGCTGGCTACCTGCAGCGCTGAGGATCGCTGGAACTTCGCTTCAACCAAGGGCACTCGCAGCGTTACCAGTCCGCCGTGAGGCTTCACGTTTTCTATGGCCAGGTCGCCGCCGCGCCGCTTGGCAATGCGATAGCAAACACTTAACCCCAGGCCGGTTCCTTTGCCTACCGGCTTCGTTGTGTAAAACGGATCGAGAGCTCGATCGAGATTCGCAAAGCCGGGACCGGAATCCTGCACCTGGATCACGGCGAGACCGCCATCCTGATAAGCCCGAATATCGATCTGTCTTGTTCCGGCGAAATCGTGCAACGCGTCGCAGGAATTGTTGAACAGGTTCAGCAGGATCTGTTTGATTTCATCTTCGTTGATCGCCAGTGCAGGCAGATCGGGAGCAATATCAGTCTCCACAGCGACTTTTGAATAGCGCGTGTAGTATTCGCACAACGTGAGCACATCCTGAACCACGGGGGCAAGACGCACCACCTTGGAATCCCAGGAACTTTGCCGGGAAAAACGAAGCAGGTTGTCGGTAATTCGCTTCATGCGCCGGGTCTCGTTCAACAGCCGTGTAAGGTGATCACGGCTGGCGACGGAGATAGCGGTATCGGTCATGAGCTCGCCAAATCCCATAATCGCTGTCAGAGGATTGTTCAGTTCGTGAGCCACGCCCGCCACGAGTTGACCCATTGCCGCAAGCTTTTCGGACCACACCAATTGCGAATGTAAAGACTTCAGTTCCACGGCGGTGGCGAGTTCGGCGGCAAGTGCCTCGATTCGCGCCAGCTCAGGCATCCTGTGGCTCATGTCAGAAGGTGCGGACAGAGTGATGCTTCCGATGCAGGCCCTGGCGGCCGAACACAATGGAATCAACACCTCAATGCTCGCTTCCCGGATATGCGCCTTTCCTTCCGCTGCCGATTCCGTATCGCCAAACGATTCCGGCTCGTCGGGCGGCAACAGAAATGAAGCCTTGCCAATCCGCTGCGCATTCGAGCACAGGCTTTGTATCCCGTAGGCGCTCCACTGGCGGGTTCGATCCTGGAGCCTTCGCAAAAATAATTGTGACCGTCCGCTGGAGCCGGCGATTCGCAGAGTTCCCTCTTGGTCTTCAAGATGGATCAATACGGCGGGAAAGTTGCTGAACTCTGTAATGGCGGATGCGATCTCCGGGCAGATCGCTGCCGGCGCTTCACTCCCCAATAGTCGGGAACTGATTGCCGAGAATCGCTCCAATTGCAGATTCAAAACCCGGGCCTTGCGCTGCATGCCGATGATCGCTTCCGACTTGTATTCGACCACCGCCAGAATCATTCCGAAGGCGACCACCAGCTTGGGTGTTTCCCGGAGCGTGTCCGGCAAAATGAGGTTTGGGGCAAAGTGGCCGAGCAGCAATGGAGCGAAAAACACGGCGCTCCAGCAGAGAAATCCACCAGAAATAGTCAAAAGCGCCGGCGACTTGGGCGAGAAGTTCTTGAAGATCAGCGCCGCGGGCAACGCGAACCCCACACCCAACAGGACCATCGCACCCGCATCAAAGGATCCGTTCAGCGTGAAGCGCACCGCCCATGCGCCGGCAAGAAAACATGGCAACGTAGCTGCAGTCAGAGAAAACAACGACTCGCGCTTTTCCGCACGCAGAAAAAGCGCCACGCTGCCGAAGCACGCCAACAGGCACACAATGTAAGGCAAGCGCGGCTGCACGGCGTAAGCGTTAAGCACTGGATATGCCACCGAAGGAGCGCCAAGCGCAAAAAACAGCAGGCTCCGCTTACGACGATCTTCTGCCACCGAAGAGACTGATACCAAGAATGTGATCGCGGAGGCTTGCAAAGCGCCAACGTCAAGCGCAAGCAGCAGCGGACGCGCATTGCCGGTGATTGGTTCCAGCAACTGCGCCAGAAAATGCGTAAAAACTAGCGTCCAGCCCACCGACCACAAAGTAAGATGAGCGCAGCGGGTATGCCGCTTGAGGCAGGCGAAGATCATGACCAGTACGCATACGGTCAAGCAAGCCGGAATTTTGTCGAAAACCCCCATCAGGTCGTCTTTGGGGGAAGAAGGACGGTCTCAAAAGTAACCGGCACAGATTACCCAGTCAACACCAGAAAGTGCCATTGACGTGGCACAACAGTTTGGTTTTCGCAGCCCGCGGCGATCGCCGAATTCCATTCAATCCTCCGGTTTCCCCATGTGATGCAGATCACGCACGTTCGTGATGCAGCGAATTGACCCGCGCTTCTCTGCCAGCTTATCCTTTAAAGTTGAAATTGAAATTCATTTTCAAAATGGCGGTGTCTTCCTAAATGTTAGAAGCATTCATCGTTACCCTCCGCGAAGGGGTTGAGGCAGCCCTGATTGTGGGCATCACCCTGGCTTATCTCGCCAAGATCGGGCGCAACGACCTGCGCAAGGCGGTTTACGCGGCCCTAGCCGCAGCGTTCGTGGGCAGCATCGGCATGGCTATCGTGATTTCACGCCTGAGCTTGAATGAAGACGTTTTTGAAGGCTGGGTAATGCTGCTGGCCGCGGTCTTTGTCGTCACCATGGTGATTTTCATGATGAAGACTGGGCGCAAAATGAAAGGTGAGATCGAGGGAAAGATTGGGCTCCTCGCCCGCCTGGGTACCGACAAAGATGCATGGATCGGCCTGTTCTTCTTTGTCTTTTTGATGGTGCTGCGCGAAGGCGCAGAAACCGTGCTTATGCTCGCCGGCGTCACGCTGAACTCCAGCGAATTAATGAGTTTTCTGGGCACACTGCTTGGGATTCTTGCGGCCATTGCATTCGGTGTGATGTTCGTCAAAGGAACCGTACGAATCAACCTGCAAAAATTTTTCAAGGTGACCACGGCGATTCTGTTTCTTGTGGCGCTGCAACTGGTCGTCGCTGGACTGCATGAGCTTTCTGAAAGTGGCGTGCTTCCCTCTTCGAAAGCGGAGATGGCAATCGTGGGACCCATCGTCAGCAACGAATGGTTCTTTTTTGTGACGATTATCGCGTTGGCGGCTTTAATGATCCTGTTCGATGCCAGGCGGCGGCAACCCGTGGCTGAATTTGCGTCCCCCGCCGAAAGGCGGAAGGCGATCTGGTCCGCGCGGAAAGAACGATTGTGGATGGCTTCGGTTTATGTGTTCTCTTTTATCTTTATCTCGATGGTCACGGCTGAATTTGTTTACGCCAAGAGCGCCAATGCTCTCTCTCCCGCGGCCGAGATCAAATTTGACAACGGCCAGTTGAGGATTCCGCTATCGCAGGTTTCGGATGGCGATTTGCATCGCTATCAGGCGAAGGAAAATGGGATCGAAATACGCTTCTTTCTTTATCAGAAACCGGATGGGAAGATTGCAACCGTTTTCGATGCGTGCGAGATCTGCGGCGCGGTGGGATTTTACAAGTCAGGCAATGGCGTGATCTGCAAGAACTGCGCCGCGCCAATCAATCCCCAGTCCGTAGGTACGGCCGGTGGCTGTAACCCGATCCCGCTGAAAGCGACCCAAACGGCGGATGCCATCGTTATCCAGGAGGCGAACGTCGCGGCCGGAAGCCGCGCCTTCGAGAAGCCGTAACCAATGTTTGCCCGCCTCGTTTACGAATCCTTCCGGCGGCAGAAGCGGCGCAAGCTGCTGGCCGGTGCAGCCATCACCTTGGGCGTCACCGTGGCGACGGCGATGATCGCGGTCGCAACCGACATTGGCGACAAAATCAATCGCGAACTGCGCACCATCGGTGCAAATATTCTGGTCACTCCCCAGGAGGATACTCTCGATCTCGAGATCGGCGGAGTGAACCTGAAGCCGCCGAGCGACGGTGCGTTTCTCGACGAAGCCGACCTTCCCAAGATCAAGGGCACGTTCTGGCACAACAACATCACCGGATTTGCTCCCATGCTGCCCGTGACGGTCACAGTGCACCGCAATGGAAACACGCAGAGTCTCACACTGCTCGGAACTTATTTTTCCAAGCAGATTTACTACGGCAAAGAAGAATTTACCACCGGCGTGCGAAGCACGAATCCCTGGTGGAAAGTGACGGGAGCATGGCCGGATGACAACTCGCACGATGTGCTCATCGGGGAACGCCTGGCTGAGCGTCTTTCTACGAAACCAGGGGATCAGCTGGATGTGTCCGGGCACGAGCTACGAGTGAGCGGAATTCTATCAACTGGCGGAACGGAAGACGAACAGATCGTCGCACCTTTGGCTTTGGCCCAGGAAATTCTCGGAAAACCCGGTGCGGTGCGGAGAGTGTTCGTCAGCGCCCTTACCAAACCGGAGGACGAATTGGGACGGCGCGATCCGAAAAGTATGTCGGGCGCGGTTTACGACCGCTGGTACTGCTCGCCGTATCCGGCATCCATTGCCTATCAGTTGCAGGAAGCGATTCCCCACTCTCACGCCGAGCAGATTCGGCAGGTTTCACAGAATGAAGGCGCCGTGCTGACGCGCATCGAGGGGCTGATCTTTTTAGTTACCTTGGCCGCGCTGTTTGCTTCGGCATTGGCGGTTTCAGCTGCGATGGCCACGGCGATTTTTGAAAGGCGCGGCGAAGTTGGATTGATGAAAGCTTTGGGCGCCGGGAAGGTCGCCGTCGCCTCGGTGTTTTTCGCCGAGGCAACTTTGCTGGCTTTAATTGGCGGATTAATTGGTTTCGCGGCTGGAGGGTTGCTGGCACGGCAGATCGGACGATCGATTTTCAATTCGCAGATTTCCATTGCGCCGGTGTTGTTCCCGGTGATCCTGACGATCGCGGTGATCGTGACCTTTGCCGGCAGCGCGGCCGCGATTCGCAAGGCCGTAGCCATGGATCCAGTATTCGCACTGCGGGGTGAAGCATGAACGCCGGCGTGAATGTTTCTCCGGATCGCCGGTTTTCGGATTCCGCAAACGAAGTTGCCGCGGCGCGAGCAGAGGCTCCGCATACGTCGATGTTTGTGCGGATGCTGGTTCGAGCTGCGGTGCTGCGGCGTGGCCGGGCTTTCTCTGCATTGTTCGCCATGGTCGTAGCCGCCGCGGTTGCGACCGCAGTGCTGAACTTGTATGTGGATGTGCAGGCGAAGCTGCGACGCGAATTCCGCAACTACGGCGCAAATATTATTCTGGTCGGCAAGAATAGCGCTTCCCTTCCCGCCGATACCCTGAGCCACGTGGAATCGGTTCTCGCAGGCCGCGGCATCGCTGTCCCGTTTGCCATGGTGGTAGCGAGAACCAACGACGGGCAGCCGGTGGTTGTTGCTGGCGCGGATTTTGCGCGTGTTCGGCAGCTCGACAAATGGTGGTCGGTCAGTAGCTGGCCGGCAAGCCCCGATCAGGCGCTAGTGGGCGTTCGCGCTCTGCCGGTAGTTTCGCCGAAGAATCAACCATTCGAACTGAGTTTCCAGGGACGCACCATTCAGGTCACGCCTGCGGGTACGGTGCAGACCGGCGCTGCCGAAGACAGCCGCATCTATCTTCCGCTAACCGATTTTGTTGCATGGACGGGAATACAGCCTTCGACGATCGAGGTCGCGGCCAACGGGTCGCCACAGGAAATCGAGGCGGTTCTGCATCAGTTTGAGCAAGCAATCCCGTCGGCCGATGTCCGGCCCGTGCGCCAGATCATGGAGGGTGAAACACGAGTCCTCGGCAAGACGCGAGCAACGCTGCTGGCGGCAGCAGCCTTGATTATTTTGACGGCCGCATTGTGCGTGCTCTCCACTCTGATGGGATGGGTCTTCGACCGCAGACGCGATTTTGCCATCATGAAAGCGTTGGGCGCATCGGATCGGTTGCTCAATGGATTTTTTGCGGCCGAGGCGGCGGCCCTGGGAGCGATCGGTGCAGTGATCGGATTTCTGCTGGGCATTGGCATCGCAGCCTGGATCGGGCGAGCCAATTTTCATGCGGCAGTGAGTCCGCGCTTCAGTGTGCTTCCTTTTATTCTTGCCGGCAGTATGCTGGTAACGTTGCTTTCGGCGATCCTGCCGATTTCATTGTTGCGGCGCGTACAGCCGGCTGTGATTCTAAGGGGCGAGTGAAATGATTCAGATCAAGGATGTGACAAAGCTCTACCCCGCCAAAATGGGAAAGGATCCTGTTTTTCCCAAAGACGCTGAGAAGTCGGGAACGCCTGCCTTAAATGGGAAAGACAATGGCGCGATTCACGCGCTCGATCACATTTCGCTGCACGTGAGCAAGGGCGAATGGCTTTCCATCATGGGTCCGTCGGGATCGGGAAAATCGACGTTGGTGAATCTGATTGGATGCCTCGACCGTCCGACTTATGGCGAGATCTGGCTCGACGGCCAGAACATCGCCGGCATCTCATCGGCGGAATTGAATCGCGTGCGGGCGGAAAAAATTGGTTTCATCTTCCAGCAGTTTCATCTGATTCCATTTCTCACCGCGGTCGAGAACGTGATGCTGGCGCAATATTTTCATAGCATGACCGATGAGAAAGAAGCGATTGAAGCGCTCGCCCGCGTCGGCCTCGGCGATCGCGCCCATCACCTGCCTTCGCAGCTTTCCGGCGGCGAGCAGCAAAGGGTATGCATTGCGCGAGCGCTGATCAACGATCCGAAAATCATTTTGGCGGACGAGCCTACCGGCAATCTCGATGGGCTTAACGAAGAAATTGTCCTGCGGCTGTTGCGCGAGTTTCATCAGCAGGGGCGAACCATCGTGATGGTTACGCACGATCCCGTCGTGGCGCGGCTGGCCGACCGCCGTATTGAATTTCATCATGGCAAAATCGCTTCGCAAGAAGTTTTTGCCATGGCGGATGATGAGCAGTTTGACGAGGTCTTAGAAGAATTATGGGTCCTCGCGGAGCACGGAGAAATTGCCGAGGTCGAGCGCATGGAAGTGCACGGGGCGCTGCCCGTGAGCCTGGCCATCGAAAAGATGATGCAGATGGGATTGGTCTCTTCCGCGCCGCATCCGCCTCAGGCGCACGATCACAAGCCGTTCGTGAATCCCTGCCACGATGCTCTCAAGCCGATGAGCGCCTCCACAGGCGATGGCACGCTGATCGTGGAACTCACGCCTCGCGGACGCGAGCGCGCCGGCAGCATCATTCGCCGCCATCGGCTGGCGGAGCGCCTGTTCACCGACAGCCTGGCCATGGATAGCGAAACCGAAATCGAGCAGCAGGCTTGCAAATTCGAGCACATTCTTTCGCCGGAAGCGACCGATAAAATTTGCGCGTTCCTCGGGCATCCTCGCACTTGCCCGCATGGAGCGCCCATTCCGCCGGGAGCATGCTGCGGTAGAGATTCGGAAATCATGGCGAATGCTGATCTCGGTACGGCACGGCGGAAGCAGGGTTAGTTTTTCTCCAACTCTCGCCGCGAAGGACCAGCGGGAATTCGTAACTTCACGAGATGACATCGCGTCGTCCCACTATCGGCGTATTCGACTCCGGATTCGGCGGACTCACCGTTCTTAAAGCTTTACTTGAAGTGATTCCCGAGGCGGACTACTTATACTTCGGAGATACAGCTCGACTCCCGTATGGATCGAAGTCCGTCCAAACCGTGGCACGCTACGCCGTCGAAGCCGCGCATTTTCTGGAAGCCCACAGAGCCGAACTTATCGTTATTGCTTGCAACACAGCGACCGCTCTGGCTCTGAATCAAATAACCGGTGCGGCTCACGTCCCGGTCATTGGCGTCGTCGAGCCTGGCGCTGAAGCGGCAGCCTCCGTCAGCAAAACTAGAAAGGTCGTCGTAATCGGCACCGAGGCCACGGTTTGCAGCCACGCTTACCAGAAAGCCCTTGAGGCGAAAGGACTGCACGCTCGCGAGAAAGCTTGCCCGCTGCTGGTGCCGTTAGTCGAAGAAGGATGGGTTAACCACGCGGTTACCGAGCAGGTGGCGCGTATTTACCTGGAGGAAGCCTTCGCCGATGGATTTCGCGACGCTGACACGCTTGTATTGGGTTGCACGCATTATCCTCTGCTCAAGCCCATGCTGCGGCGGGTGTCGCCCGCTCACGTGAGCATCGTCGATTCAGCCGAATCCACGGCGCGCGCCGTCGCCGAGCGCTTGGGTAATTTGGTCCCCCGAGTTGCGAGCGAGGAGCGTCGGGCAAAAGCGCGGGTCGGGTTCTTCGTTACCGATTCCGTAGAAAAATTTCAGCGGCTGGGTCAAACGTTTCTTAGGCGCCCGCTCGCAAATGTCCAGCACGTCGATCTCAAGGAATAGCCCGCGACGACCGAATCGCTGAACTCAAGGCCGGCGCTATTGCACCCGCTGCAGCCGCGCAATCAGTTTCTGCGCCAAATTGTCTTCTGACTCCGACCACAGTAAACGCGAATTCGCGCCGCTATGCTTCTCTACCTTACTCGAGAAGTCCACCAGCTTCGCCACGTTGTCGCGAATCTTTGCCTGGGTCTGATCGTTAAGAGATGTGTCGGGCTGCAGAAAATATGCATCGGAACCGAAATCCACCTGGACGTGTCCCGTCTGTTCGTAGGCTTTTTCGTCGAATTCTTCGCCTTGCACAATGAATCTCACTGGCGCGGGTGCCAGCACCCAATTTCCGCTCGTCTGTTCCGGCGTCCACAGATCCCAGTATGCTTCGAACAGGTAGGCATAATCGTCATGAATCAACTCGGCGGCAATCAAGGTTGCCTGCCCTGGATCGATGCCGCCGGGAAACTTCCTCTCCAGAACGGTCGCTTCATTCCACGAAACCGGATGCAAAGCCAAATAAGTCACCCCCGGACGCTGCGCCGAAAAAGGAAATTGTTGCAGTACCGAATAAGCATGCGGCAGCATTTCCGGACCGGAGAAATCGGAAAACCACAGACTCAGATAGAGTGGGTCGGACATAGCACCCTCCACCAGTCATTAAGCCTCTACACCCTGCTTGCTCATTCTAAATTGGTTGGGAAAACCCTGTTGGAACTGCTACGTGTGGGGCTTCGGGAGTGGACAAATGCAACGTGGGTGCAGCTTCGATCAGAGTGCTGCCGATATCCGAGTGACAGTCTAACTCTGTAAATCTACTCGCAGCGTTTTTGACAGCGCCGGGCAGGGTTGTTAGGATCAAATGTCTGCGAGCAGACCCTTCGATTCCGTCCCCGTCGTCTAGCCCGGCCTAGGACATCGCCCTTTCACGGCGGTAACACGGGTTCAAATCCCGTCGGGGACGCCAACCACACTTTCGGGATGCGTTAGCGCTCTTAGTTGTTGAAATAACGTCGGGTTAGGAGTGTTCAAAAATTTCTGCTTTTGGTGATAGGCCAAACCTTCGTGGAAAAGAAAATTTTGAACACGAAACTTTTGCTCCGCGTTCGCGCGTTCCCATGCGGCTGATATATCTATCAGCATCAGCTGCGAGAAGCTAAGAAAAGCATTCAGCGTTCCAGGCTGCGACCGCAAGGTCTTTAATTGTTGGGAGATGCGCTCAATCTCATCTTCGAAGTCCGCGTTGGCTTGGGCATAATCGGCCTGGCTAACTTCTCCCCGAAGCCTAGCCCGTAGAAGCTCCGCCTTTAGGGTCTTCTGCTCCTCTAGCTGGGACGTGAGTTCTTTGGTAGTCCTGCTTGAATCGCCCTGCCTTCGTGCCCAGACCTCGGCCGCAATGGCTGGAAATTGGGAAGCGGTTGCGGCGTCGGGTCGCAAAGTTCCGAGATATTCAACAAATTCCGATTCGAGCGCTGGCTTCGATATTCTTACGGCTCGGCAGTGGGGGTTGCGACACCAGTAGTTCGGGTAGTGCTTCAGCTTACCCTTGTTCATTCCGCCAGTAAGAGGAGTTCCGCAGACGCCACACTTCACAAAGTGCTTCAACGGGAACGCTGGGTTTTGTTTCCGCTTGGGCGCACTCGACAGCTTGCGACCGGACAGCACTCGCTGCACCGTGTCGAATAGTTCCTGACTCACGATGGGAGAGTGCAAGCCTTTTACCGACGCAGGCACACTCGACGAGTAAACCCAGCCTGCATAGATGGGCTCTCGCAGTAGAGCGTCGAACGTTTGTGCTGTTAGCTTCTGTCCGCGTTTGGTTTTCAATCCTTTCTCGGTGACGATTTTCAAAACCTGAATCTTGCTGTAATGGCCGCTCGCATACAACTCGAAGGCCTCGCGCACAAGTGGTGCGGACGTCGAATCAGGCTTGATGTTCGCACCATTGCCCAATCTCAGATCGTTGACATAACCAAGCGGCGCGGCCCACGGCCAACGGCCCGCACGGACGCTCGCCGCTGAGCGATCTTTCATTTTCTCCGACAGCGCATCGGAGAAGTATTGATTGAAGACCCCATGCACTCCAGCCGCCATACGCCCTGCCGCTGTGTCGTCCACATTTGGTTCGGAAACTGAAAGCAGAGTGATCCCGTTCTCTCTTAGTTCAGCGATTGCCGTACCTTGGTCGGCGACGTTGCGGGCAAAACGGCTCAACGACTCGACTATGACGTAACCGATTCTTTTTCGATGCGCCTTGCAATACGAGATAAGACGAACAAAGGACGGTCTCTCCGCCGTGCGACCCGACTCTCCCGGCCCGAGAATGACTTCAGCAACCGCAATACCTCGCCGGACCGCCAGTCGGCGGCAGCCATCCTCCTGATTCTTGAGGTTCAGAGGGTCAGCCTGCTCCGGCGTGCTGACGCGCAAATACATTACGGCTTCTGAACCATGTCCGTTATTCTTGTGGCTATTCATGGGAGTAGATATTAGGCCGCCTTTGGCGGGACGACAATGGCATGTTCGTGCTCGTCTGATAATGCTTCAAAAATGGCTGCGAAGATGTCTGCCAATTCGTACATCTGCTCCATCCGCTGCGCTGTGACGCTTCTCGGCGGAGCACCGCCGATAGGTTCGGCTGCTGCGTGTAAGGTTGCGATTTCTGGCGCGAAGCTAGGAAAGACGGATGCGCTGTTCGCTTCGGGTACCTCGCTCGATTTGGACTTGATCGACATAAGGCCGGAATACACAACGAGTCTGCCGAACGTGCCTTCTGCTTTTCTCACTTCTCTGTTGGCGACAGATCGGTGGGCGCATCGGACCTCTCTCCGAGCGGAACGACGCCCCGGCAATTGCTCTCCGGGCAGCGGTAGCCGGAGACTTTGCTGTTGAACCAATTCTTTCCCAGCAATTCGGGACTAGCCCAAAAAGACTTTCCGCACTCGGGACACTTCAGACG
Source organism: Candidatus Sulfotelmatobacter sp. (assembly GCA_030040725.1). GTDB lineage: Bacteria > Acidobacteriota > Terriglobia > Terriglobales > Acidobacteriaceae > Sulfotelmatobacter. The sequence goes on from JASHTD010000249.1 coordinate 18,152, forward strand.
ATAGCGTTGTTCCAGTTGACCGATTCGGGTCAACACATCGGCTTTTGTTCCCTGCTCTACCAGCTTTCCGAACGCCTCGATTCCAGCCCGCTCGCGAATAAACATCTGCACACCGCAGGGCGAACAGATGACATAGGGTTTTTTTCGCTTGCTCATTCGTACATCGAGCGGTTTCAGGCAGACCGGGCAGGGAAACCATTGTGTGTCATTTGCAGACATGGCCATACCTCCGCATAAATAGTGGCACGATCTCCGTTCAAAGACAACCGCTGGACACATATAACAGTTTTATATACATATACATACGTATACATCCCGTAGCCGATTTCCACAGTAATATTGGAATATATGTAACTAATTACATATAATGATCGGGTAGGGAGAGGGAAATCCCAGGAAGGACACGGGAGAAGAAAATTCCATGGCTCAAAAGAAAAAATCTCAGGAGCTGAAAAAAAAGCCAGGACGAGGCAGACCGCCTAACATAAAGCGTTCAATCCTGCTGGGACAAGCCGACCACTATCGCATCGTGTTGCTCCAGTTCTGGCCGAAACTGGGCCCGCGACTCCTAGCCGCGCGGTCTCCCGAAGAGATCGTCAGTGCGGTTCGCGAACATGCGCCGGGCATCGCGGGGAGCCTTGTTCCGTTCGCGGGGCTCATCCTGAGGATCGTGCATGATCCAAA
>JASHTD010000250.1 GCA_030040725.1 Candidatus Sulfotelmatobacter sp.
CGACCAAGCTCAATCATTCTATCGGAAGCAGTGGGCGCGGTCAATTTTCGACCGGCATCCGCGTTGTCTGTCCGGTTCGGAATCCTGCGATCCCATTCCGCAAAAGCTTTGGGCGTCGATACTCCCACCTCGGGCGTTACCACAACACATGCCGTCGTGGGTAGATCCTCGAGCGGATAAACTTGTTCGCCGCGCCCGACTCCCAATAAAGTCCCGCCAACGAGAAAGAGCGGCAAGTCGGAGCCCACTTCGGCCGCAATCTTCAGTCGCTGGGAAGCGGTTAATCGCTTCCGGAGGAGACGTTCCAGTCCAACCATGGCTGCAACCGCATTCGAGGAAGCTCCCCCCACGCCACCCTGCACGGGCAACCGCTTCTCGATCTCAATAGTGATCTGCCCTTTGGCTCCGAGAGCTGACATTGCTTTGTCGACGATCCGGTAGCAGGTGTTGGATTCGTTGAGGGGAACTCTCTCATCCTGGCAGCGGATTTCGATCCCTCTGCCGCGGCGCGCGCCAATGCGGATGAGATCATGCAAACCGATTGTCTGATAGATGGTCAACAGCTCGTGAAATCCATCCTCGCGACGGGCGCCAATGCGCAGCCCGAGATTGATTTTCGCGAAGGATCGAACGGTTACTGACACGGGAGCCTGATTGTATAGCCCCGGGGGTATGCTTGCCGACGGTTTTGCGCAATTTATGCTCCATGGTATGACCGCAGACAAGGCTTCTCCGCCCGATACCCCACTTCGGTAATCTCGACTGCGACCCCTGATAAGTGCACGCTAATGTGTGATTCCGATCACATGAGCCGGTGACGGTCCTCCCTGATTCGGAGTCTAGAACGACCGCAGGCACGGATGCTGCCCCGCTTCGCAACGGGGATCCTGTCAGCATTGGCCCCAAGGGGCGAAAACGTTGTCGGCGTGACCGATCCGAAAATTCAGCCCGCGTTCCACGACGACCGAAGGTAGGGGTGTGTGTAACGGGCGGTGGGCTATCAGGGGTATTGTATGCGGACTCTGATTCTTTGTAGCACTTTACTGGTTTCTTTTCTATCGGTTGCCGTCATCGCGACCGCGCAATCGGATTATCGGGTCATTACGGTAACCGATGGTGGCACTATCTCCGGGACGGTCAAATGGTCGGGGCCAGTGCCTCACGAGCTGGACTATCCCATCACCAAAGATCCGCAGATTTGCGAGACCGACGGTAAAAAGACCGCCAATCTCGACCGCCTGATTGTCGGTCCCGAGGGTGGGGTCGCCAATACGATTGTCTACATCAAGAACATCTCAGCCGGCAAGGCGATGGATCTGCCCGAGCAGAGGCGGCATCTGGATCAAAAGCACTGCCGTTACGTTCCTCACATTCTTCTCGTGCCCGAGGGTGCCGATCTGCAGATGCAAAGCTCCGACGCTACGCTGCATACCATTCACATGGACGGTGCGGCCAGCTTCAACCTGCCATTTCCCTTCACCGGCCAAGTGGTTTCGCGCACCATGTCGACGCCGGGACTGGTCAACCTCCATTGCAATGGCGGTCATGTATGGATGAACGCCGAGATGATGGTGGTTCCGAACCCCTACTATGCGGTTACGGACGAAAGCGGACACTTTGAGTTCACCAGCGTTCCGCCGGGAAGCTATCAGGTCATCGCCTGGCACGAAGGGTGGGGACTTGCTGGGAAGGAACAGGCATACGATGTTCTCACCGAGCGCGCAGTACAGCGGCCGATTTTCACCGAACCAAAGACGTGGGAGAAGTCGGTCACGGTGAACGCTAACGGATCAAGCTCAGTGAATTTTGTGATTGTAAACAAGTAAAGTGCGTGAGGCGGGCAGTCTTGCCCGCCCGCTCACTTTTCTGAATCGCAAAGATGTGGCTGATCGTGGTGGCAGCGTCTCCTGCACTATCCTCGCCGCTTATATAACACGGCAAACTCAAAGCCGGGATTCGCCGGAAACAATTCCGCCACTTTCCTTAGCCGTTCCGCGAGCGCCGAAGGCGCGAGCAAAGGATAATCGCGCTCGCGGAGATCGTAGTAATCGACATCGAGGAACAGAGATAGCAGAAAGATCGAAATCGTATCGGCGAAGGTCGCCTCAAAGTATTCGTTCTTATAGCGTTCTGCGTCCGGGCCGGCGGCTGTGGCCAGCTTTCGAGCCTCCCACGCATCGAGCGAGGTTTCGCCGCGCGTGCCCGTCTCCACCTGTTTCCAGGCCAACTCGCTGAATTCGTTGGAAACTCCCGCAATCTCGACCAGAGCGTGGCCGACGTTGATGTAGAACTCGAAGGCCACAGAAAACTTGTCGTCAGTCAGGCGGGTGGAAATAAAAACGCATTGCGAATCGCCGAGGTTCAGATTGCGGTGGCAGACGGCGTTGTCGCTGAGGGCGACGTCGTACCGATCAGCAATCAAAATTTCCTCTCCCTGGCTCACCGTGAGCGGCACAAAGTAATAAGCCTTGCGTTTGAGCGCCGAGGCAATTTTTGCCGGGACTGCGGCAATCATGCGCTCAAGGTCAAACGCGCCGATTGAGCTTTCACCGGCGGTGGCGTAGCACACCCCATTCGCCGCCTGGGAGACAGGCGTCATCCGCACCACATCGGCGGGGCTCCGCGTAATTGCTGGTGCCGCTTGCGACATCCTTGCTCTTTTATACACTAACGGATTCACCGCCGCTTTGCGCTTTCGCCGTGAGAAGGCTGTCCAATGCCTGCTCCCGAGCCCGCCCAATGGTGTAGCCTAGATGTAGTGCCTGCAACGCATACACCCCGCTGGTACACGATTCCGGTTCGCGTCGCACTGATGACTTTCATCGGCACGCTGCTTTTGTTCGCTATCAGCCTGCTACTGGGGATCATCGGTACAGTGGCAGTGGCAGCCCTACACAACGCGCATCCCGACATGCGGATCGCGTACCGTCGGATAGCCGTGCCGGTTGCCGTGGTCGGGGGCGCCATTGTTTGTGTGATCTCATTCATCGTCGAAATTCGTCATTACCGCCAGTCGAAGGCCCTGCTCGGCATCGCGAGAATTAGTGAAGAACACCAGCCGAGAATCGCAAACTGATATGCGGCCCCGAATTGCGATTCCTATGCCGCATTCGCTTGATCGGGAGTATGCCGAAAGAGCAATCCCGCAATATGAGCGTGCGGTTGCCCTGGCGGATGGCGAACCCGTGCGCATTCCGCTCGACTTGGCTCGGGAAGAGTTGAGGAAGCTGGTGAGCGGCTGCGATGGATTTCTGCTGCCCGGCAGCAAAGCCGATGTAGATCCGGCGAAATTTGAGGCTGAGCGATCTCCGCATACGGCTGCAGCAGATCAGCGGCGCGAGGCGGTTGATGAGCTTCTGCTCGAAAATGTGTATTACCAGGGCAAACCGGTGCTTGGCATCTGCTACGGATTGCAGAGCCTGAACGTTTTCCGTGGAGGATCGTTGATTCAGCACATTCCGGATTTCTTGCCGGTAGACTTGCGCACGCGAATAAATCATGAAGCGGGCAGGAAAGTCGCGATCGCGCACCAAGTCGTGCCGGAGAAGGATTCCAGGCTGGGTGAAATTCTATTTGGAAACCGTCGACAGTCCGGCGAAGCCCAGAAACTGCCGGTCAATTCTTCGCATCATCAATCGGCCGATTCAATTGGCGAAGGTCTCCGCGTCGTTGCCCGCTGCCCGGACGACGGCATTATCGAAGCGATTGAGGGAGGGGATGGCGATCATTTCGTGCTGGCAGTACAGTGGCATCCAGAACGCTCGGTGGACGACGATGAGGCTTCCCGCGCGATCTTCCGAGCCTTTGTGCAGGCCGCGAAAAAATGAATGCGGTTCCACGAGCTACTTTCTCTTCTTTTGAGCCGGCATGCGTGTCTCAAGGAGCACGACGACATGCGCGATAGCGGCACGCTCAAGATTCAGCCCTTCCGGAGTTTTCGCCTTGAGGCCGACACAGTCGGCCGGGAGGCCCAGTAAATCGGCAACGCGGGCTCGAATTGCGGCGGTGTGAGGGCCGATCTTCGGCGCGGCCAGAATCAGGCTCGCATCAATATTTGCTACCGCATATCCCATCTTGCGCACACGCTGAAGTGCTTCACGAAGAAATACGACAGAGTCGGCGCCTTTCCATTTGGGATCTGACGGGGGAAAAAGCGCGCCGATATCAGGAGCGGCAATTGCTCCCAGCAAAGCATCGGTGATGGCGTGGAGTAGAACGTCGCCGTCGGAATGCCCACCGAGGCCTTTGTCGTGCGGCAGGGTTACCCCCCCAATTTTCAGGGGAATGCCTGGACGAAATTCGTGCGAATCGAAGCCGTAGCCAATGCGAATCTTCGGTGTGTGTTTTGTGGCTGGCATTCGTTAACGCGGAGAATTTCTCAAATAGAACTCGGCTAATTCCATATCTGAAGGCGCAGTGATTTTTATGTTTCGCGGAGATCCCATGACCACTGCCACTTCATGCCCTGACCGCTCGACCAAAGAGGCTTCGTCGGTGCCGAGGAAACCATCCGCCGAGGCTTCATCGAAAGCTTTCTTGATGACGCTATAACGAAAACCTTGCGGCGTTTGCGCCATGACAATGCTGGCGCGCGGGATTGTTGCCTTGATCAGCGCGCCCTCAGCGGTTCGTTCCACTTGTTTGACCGTGTCGACGGAGGGAAGCCCCGCGATGGCGGCACCATATTTCTGAGCGGCTTCGATAACTTCTTCGATGATTTCGGGCGTCACCAACGGGCGCACAGCATCGTGAACGAGAACAATATCGTCTGCGGCACCGGAGATTTTTAGCAGTGCGTTCTCCACCGATTGCTGCCGGTGTTCACCGCCGACGACAAAGTTCACATTCTTTTTCAACACGTCTTTGGCTTCGCTTTGCATGCGCGAGCGAAAACCCGCGATTTCGTTTTCCCGCAGCACGAGCCAAATTTCGGTGACCGCTTCGACGGAGGCGAACTTGCGAAGAGTATGGATCAGGATTGGCGTTCCACCCAACTCAGTGAATTGCTTGGAAGGCGGCGCATTCTTGACGTTTGCGCCGGGAACCGGCGCCATGCGCGTGCCTAGCCCGGCCGCGGGAATGATAACAATCACCTTCATTGCGGGCTGTAAGTATACGAGCGCCGGCGGCAGAGTTCAAATGTAAGCAGCGCTGTTGTCTCGGAACTAAGCGCGCTCTTTATCGTTTCGCTTTCGCCGGCTCTTTTTCGCCCACGCGCTTGCTGACTTCGAACTTCATTTTGCCAGCCTTCTTGTCGGCATCGATGATCACGTGGTCTCCGTGCAGGATTTCTCCATCCAGAATCTTCAGCGCCAGCGGATCCTGCACCAGTTTCTGGATCGCACGCTTCAACGGGCGGGCACCGAAGTTGGCATCGTAACCCTGCGTAAAGAGCAGTTCTTTGGCTGCGTCGGTGAGCTCGATCGAAATCTTGCGATCGGCAAGCAGGCGGCGCACATCTTCCAGGCGCAACTCGATGATCTTGACCAACTGCTCCTTGCCGAGCGGACGGAAGATGATGATGTCATCGACCCGGTTGAGAAACTCGGGCCGAAAATGCTGATGCAGCGTTTCGGTAACACGTTCGCTGGCTTTTTCGAAATCTTCGGGTGTGCGCAAGTTCTCGGCCTGCAGATAGCTGGATCCGAGATTCGAGGTCATGATGATGATCGTGTTCTTGAAATCGACCACGCGACCTTTGCCATCAGTGAGGCGGCCATCGTCCATGATCTGCAGCATGACGTTGAACACATCGGGATGTGCTTTTTCGATTTCATCGAAGAGCACAACCGAATAAGGACGGCGGCGAACCTGCTCGGTAAGCTGGCCGCCTTCTTCGTAGCCGACGTATCCCGGAGGCGCGCCGATCAGGCGCGCAACTGAGTGCTTCTCCATGTACTCGGACATATCGATGCGCAGCAGGGCGCGTTCGTCATCGAAAAGGAATTCTGCGAGAGCTCTGGCCAGTTCGGTTTTGCCGACACCGGTGGGGCCGAGGAAGATGAACGAACCGATCGGGCGCTTGGGATCGCTGAGTCCGGCGCGGGAGCGGCGAATCGCGTTGGCCACGCGCTCCAGGGCTTCGTCCTGACCGACGACGCGATGGCGCAACCGGTCTTCCATGGTGACCAGCTTCTTCACCTCGCCTTCGAGCATTTTCGAGACGGGAATGCCTGTCCATTTGGAAACGATGCGGGCGATATCTTCTTCGTCGACTTCCTCCTTCAGCATGCGTGTTCTACCCTGATTCTCGGTTTGCGCGGTAAGTTTGGCGAGATCGGCTTCAGCCTGGCGAATGAGGCTATAACGAATCTCGGCAACCCGCTGCAGATTGCCTTTTCGCTCCTCGGCCTGCTCTTCGATCTTGAGCTTCTCGATTCTTTCTTTGAGCTCGCGAATGCGCGCGATCAGCTCTTTTTCTTTTTTCCAGTTCGCCTTGAGCGCGTTGGATTTTTCGCGAATCTCGGCAAGCTCGCGATCGATCAAGCTGAGACGTTCTTTGGAATTGGGATCGTCTTCTTTCTTGAGCGCCTGTTTCTCGATTTCGAGTTGCGTAGCTCGGCGCTCGATCTGATCGATATCGGTCGGAAGGGAATCGATCTGGATACGAATGGACGCGGCCGCTTCATCGACCAGGTCGATCGCTTTGTCGGGGAGGAAACGGTCAGAAATATAGCGATGCGAGAGCGTGGCGGCGGCGACAATCGCCGAATCTTTAATCCGCACGCCGTGATGAACCTCGTAGCGCTCCTTCAAGCCGCGCAGAATTGCGATGGTATCTTCCACGTTCGGTTCGCCGACGAAGACAATCTGGAAGCGGCGCTCGAGAGCGGCGTCTTTTTCGATGTATTTGCGATATTCATTCAGCGTGGTAGCGCCGATAGCGCGCAGCTCGCCACGCGCGAGAGCGGGTTTCAGCATGTTGGAGGCGTCAATTGCTCCTTCGCTGGCGCCGGCGCCGACCAGCGTGTGCAACTCGTCGATGAAGAGAATGATTTGACCCTGCGAATCTTCTATCTCTTTTAAGACCGCTTTAAGTCTGTCTTCGAACTCACCTCTGTACTTTGCCCCTGCCAGCATTGCGCCTAAATCCAGTGCAACTACGCGCTTGTTCTTCAACACTTCCGGCACGTCGCCGGAGATGATCCGTTGCGCAAGGCCTTCGACGATCGCAGTCTTGCCGACGCCGGGCTCCCCGATGAGCACGGGATTATTCTTCGTGCGGCGCGAGAGAACCTGAACCACGCGGCGAATTTCTTCGTCGCGGCCGATGACGGGGTCGAGTTTGCCGCGGCGTGCCTGCTCAGTGAGATCGCGCGCATAGCGCTCGAGTGCCTGATACTTGGCTTCGGGGTTCTGGTCGGTGACTTTCTGCGATCCGCGAACTG
>JASHTD010000251.1 GCA_030040725.1 Candidatus Sulfotelmatobacter sp.
GGCGTTCACGATGCCGCGGGATGCGCCTCGGGCACCGACGCTCTATGGCTCGCCCTAGCGGCGATTGGCGTGCAGCCCGGCGATCAGGTTCTGACCACACCTTTCAGCTTCTTCGCTTCGGCTAGTGCTATCGCACGGGTTGACGCTCGCCCGGTATTTGCCGATATCGATCCGCGCACATTTAATCTCGATCCGGCCAAGGTTGCGAGCTTGCTGCACGCCGCGCCGCGCAACAAACTCCGGGCGCTGCTTCCGGTGCATCTCTATGGTCAGTGCAGCGATATGAATGTCTTTCAGCAACTCGCTGATGAGTTTCATTTGCAAGTGATCGAGGACGCAGCCCAAGCAATTGGCGCAAGCTGGGAGATACAGCCAAACAAAATCCGTCGCGCAGGATCGATGGGCACAGCGGCCGCGTTCAGTTTTTATCCGACAAAAAATCTCAGTGCATACGGGGACGCTGGGCTGGTTACGACAAATGATCCGGATAGCGCCGCCCACATGCGCCGACTGCGCAATCACGGCAGCCCGCGCCGTTACATTCACGAAGAATTTGGCTGGAACAGCCGCCTGGATGAGATGCAGGCTGCGGTGCTCCGCGTGAAGCTGAAATATATCGAAGACTGGAACGGCGCCCGGCGCGACCGGGCTGCGCTCTACGATCGGCTGTTTGCCGAGGCGGGTTTGACTTCGGGAAACGGATTCGAGAGCACCGCACCGATTCGGCTGCCCTTCACTTCCGCGCAGGCGCATCACGTTTTCCATCAATACGTGGTTCGCGCCTACCGTCGCGACGAGTTGCGCGAGTTTCTCTCTGCGCGCAAAATTGGAACAGAGATTTATTATCCCGTGCCGCTGCACTTGCAACCTTGCTTCGTTTATCTTGGTTATCGCGAAGGCGATTTCCCGGAGGCGGAACGGGCGGCAAAGGAAGTGCTCGCGTTGCCGATGTTTGCCGAGCTCAAAGAGGAAGAGCAGCGCTGGGTGGTTGCGAGCATCGCGGATTTCTACTGCTAGTGGGGTTTCGGCGGCGTGGTATTCAGCGCACCGCAAAGCCGATTTTGTGGAGGTAAACACTAATGAGAAATTTTCAACTTGTAGTTTTGAGCCTGACCATGTTTGTCGCTGCCGGTTTCGTCTGTCGCGCGGCAGGCCAGAACCCATCGACCGCTTCACAATCCAAACCGGTCATCGTCGAGCTATTTACATCCGAGGGCTGTTCCTCCTGTCCGCCGGCAGATGTCCTGTTGCAAAAGCTCGAGGCGGATCAGCCGGTGCCGGGAGCGCAGATTATCGGCCTGGAAGAACACGTGGATTATTGGAACCATGACGGCTGGTATGACCCGTATTCTTCGCCGGAATGGACCGAGAGGCAACAGACCTATGTCAGCCTGATCAAGAAAGATCCCTACACTCCGGAGCTTGTTGTCGACGGACAATATCAATTCCTGGGCAGCAATCCCCGGGAGGCCGTGGTCGAAATCTCAGAGGCAATGCGAGCTGAGAAGACCGAGGTATCAATTGCGCCCGCGAGTGAAGATGCTAAAAATCAGCGCTTCCACGTCTCGGTGGGAAAGCTCGCCGGAGACACGGAGGGCGATGCTGCAGAAGTCTGGTTGGCGGTGACCGAAGACGGATTGCACTCGTCGGTGAGCCGCGGAGAAAATGCCGGACGCGAACTGAAACACATTTCCACCTTGCGGTGGTTGCACAAGATTGGAGTCGCCTCCGACAAAACTGCCCAGTTTTCCTACGCCGGAGATCCAGTCGTGAAGTTCAACTCTCACTGGAATCGCGAAAATGTGCACGTAACCGTTTTCGTACAAAAGAAAAAGAGTCACCAGATCATCGGCGCCGCTTCCACCAAGATCAAGAGCTAGCGGGCGAGTGATCAACGAGAAGTTGCTAAACTTTCCGCTAGCGGGGCTTGCGCCTTTGCGCAGGCGCCGCTTTTTCCTCGCCCGGCGCTAAAACTCGCCGGACAATAGGCGTATTGAGCTTGTATTTGCGCTCGATCACATTTCCTGCATCGTCTTTCACCCGCACGATGAAGACCGGTAGGGTGCCTTCCTTATCGAAGTTGTCGGTGGTGACCGTCACGGGTAGCATTCCGTGCAGTCCATGCTCGCGATACGCCGTTTCATAACGATGCTTCCTTACGTTCCAGGTAAAGACCCGAATCTGATCAAAGTCGAAGGGCTCGCCATCATGCGGTTCGGTGAGAGCGCAGAGATATTGTGGAACGTTCTTGTCGGTTCCTTGTTTACTTTCGTCGCGCACCTGATCCAGGACAAAAAAGGCCACGAAGCGCTGGCCTTCGGCATATTCTGCGATGTCGAGTGGAACGTCTTCATCCACCATTCGAGCCAGCACCCAACCCACACGGTCCTGGGGGTCGCGGACGAGCCACCAATCCTCCAGCACCAGACCCGCTTCTTTCTCTCCTGGCTTGCCTTCGACGACAACTCCGATTTGTTTCTCCGCCGTGGCCCGCTTCAGCACCGACACTTTCGCACCGGCGGAAAGCTGATACAGATGCTCGGTATCCCGGCCCGGCGTAACGTGCAGATTCGTATCGTTGCGAAGGGTGGCGGGCGCCTGCACGGGATCCGACAGGTTTTCCTGCGTAAGCTTCTGTATTTGATCGTAGGTTCGCTGATTGACCAGATAGCGTTCTTCAATCCAGCCTTCGAGGCCGCTGGCCGTGCGGACGCGGGCGAAGCGCTTTTCGTGCTCCAGCACATCGACGCGCTCCCCGTTCTTGACCGTGCCGACGCGATTGTAGATGGTAGCGACCTGGTCGCGCAGGGCCGCTTGCGGCGCGGAAACATAGTTCACTTCGAGCACACGGTGCCCTCTACGATTGCAGGCAGAAAATCCGAGGCCGAGTAAGAAAACGAGTGCAAAGGCAAGAGCGGAGCGGTAAAACAGCGACAGAGTTGATGATTTCACAATCTTCTGCGTAATCCAGATGGGATGCGGTTTCAGCTTCCACTATAGCGCTTGATGGCCCATGAATCGCGCACGAGAGGTTTATACAGGATGCACTCCCGTAGCGCCGCCACTGATCTTAATCCCCTGACGCAACTGCGGGGATTCAGTTACCATAGGAAAAATTCCCCATGAAAAACTCGTCCCACCTCAGCCTCGCGCTTTTGTCTGTGGTATTGTCGCTCGCTACTTGCCTTCACGCCGCCGATGAGGCGGTAAATCCCGTACTGCGGCCGCCCAAGGGCGCGCAGGTTGCGATCGTGGTTTTCGAGGATTTGCAGTGTCCGCAATGCCGGCGAGTTTCGCCGATTCTCGAGCAGGCGTCCAAGACATATAAGATCCCGCTGGTGCGTCACGATTTTCCCCTCCCTATGCACAACTGGTCGTATGACGCGGCGGTAATGGCTCGCTATTTTGATTCAATCTCCAAATCGTTAGGCAATGAATTCCGCGATTACATCTTCTCCAACCAGTTCGAGATCAACCCCCAGAACCTGCGGGGCTATGCCGAAAAATTCGCCTCCGACCACAAGGTGGAATTTCCGTTTGTGGTTGATCCGCAGGGAAAGTTCGCAGCCGAAGTAAATGCCGACCGGGACATTGGCAAAGCCATTAAGCTGGACCACACGCCGACGGTATACATAGTCAGCAGCCGCAATCCAAGCCGGCCGTACGTGGAAATGAAGGATTCCAGCCAGCTCTATCAATTGATCGACGCCATGATGAATCAGTAGGAAGGCGAGCTGGCAACGGATAAATTAGAACACTCGAAACTCAGCGGAAGATCATCAGCTTGGCAAGGAGCAGAATCGACAATCCAATCGCAGCCAGGCAATTGGCTCGAACCGCGCGGTAACTCGCCACCCAGGGAAACAAAAGGACTTCAAACAGCGGCAAGAACTTCTCCGGCCAAAGCAGCCCTGCCACGCCGAAAGTCAGGCACAGTTGAACCACCGCACATAGTTCCGTAGTAATCATCGTTTGTTACTCGGGCATTCTGACTCTTGAAATCTATTTTGACGCGATGTGACTTCCAGGTCGAGCTTCCGAAAGTGCATTACCCTGCCTTCGAATCAGGAAAAATCCTGCGGAGTTGCACGATTGCGCGGGTAGGTTTCCCTTCTTTTCCTACGGGTGAAGCAACATGAAGGTGGGTGAAATTGATACACTCAGTGCGTTGTCGAAAGACGTTGGTTCCTGAAACCCTTTTGTGTCCAAAGAACTCTAACTAGCTAAAGACAGCGCCCAGACAACGCGGGGAAAGGATTGTCTGGCGGGAGGACGCATCGCATGGTAGCCAGTGAACAGGCTGTCGTAACCGGCACGCAACTGGACACGCTTTGTATCAATACCATCCGCACGCTGGCGATCGATGCCGTGCAACGGGCGAACAGCGGGCATCCCGGCGCGCCCATGGGTCTGGCGGCGGTCACATACTGTTTGTGGCAGGAGTTTCTCCGCTACGACCCTGAAGATCCCAAATGGCTGAACCGGGACCGCTTCGTATTATCGAACGGTCACGCCTCGATGTTGCTGTACGCCATGCTGTACCTCACAGGAGTGCGTCAGGTTTCAGAAAGCGGCGAGGTGTTGAAAGAACTCGCCGTTCCCCTGGAGGAGATCAAGCGGTTCCGCCAGCTTGGCAGCCGCACGCCCGGCCATCCCGAGTCGCACTTGACCACCGGCGTTGAAACCACAACCGGCCCGCTTGGCCAGGGAGTGGGAAACAGCCTCGGCATGGCCATTGGCAGCAAGTGGCTGGCCGCGACCTTCAACCGCCCAGGGCTTGAAATCTTCGACTACGACATTTATGCAATGTGCTCGGACGGCGACATCATGGAAGGCATCGGCGGCGAGGCTGCGTCTCTGGCCGGCCATCTCAAGCTGTCGAATCTCTGCTGGATCTATGACCACAACGGCATAACGCTAGATGGTCCCGCGGATTGGTCCTTCAGTGAAGATGTGGCGACTCGCTTTATAGGATACGAGTGGAATGTCACCCGGGTTGCTGACGCGAACGATCTGGAAATGCTGGCTCGGGCTTTTGAAGTTTTCAAGAATACCAAAGATCGCCCGACACTGATCATCGTTGACAGCCACATCGGCTATGGTTCTCCGCACAAACAAGACACCAGCGCGGCGCATGGCGAACCCCTGGGCGAGGAAGAAGTCCGGCTGACCAAGAAATTTTACGGCTGGCCAGAGGATGCGAAGTTCCTGGTTCCGGAAGGCGTGCGTGAACACTTTCGAGATGGAATTGGAAAACGCGGACGCGACGCGCGCGCCAGGTGGGCGAAGATGTTCGCAGAGTATTCGCAGAAGTATCCGGACTTGCGTGAGCAGCTCGGTCTGATGCAGCGCCGCGAACTGCCGGAAGGCTGGGACAAGAATCTTCCTAGTTTTCCCGCCGACGACAAGGGTATGGCGACGCGAGAGAGCTCGGGCAAAGCTCTGAATGCTGTCGCGCAAGGAATTCCGTGGCTGATCGGCGGTTCGGCCGATCTGGCAACTTCCAACAAGACCACGCTGAAGTTCGATGGCGCCGGAGATTTTCAGGCCGGTCATTACGGTGGCCGAAATTTGCACTTTGGCGTTCGCGAGCATGTGATGGGTGCGAGTGTGAACGGTCTGGTCGTTTCCAACATCCGTGCGTTCGGTGCTACATTTTTCAATTTCAGTGATTACATGCGGCCAAGCATCCGGCTGGCAGCGCTGATGGAAGCGCCTTCCGTCTTCATTTACACGCACGATTCGATTGGGCTGGGAGAAGATGGTCCGACGCATCAGCCGGTCGAGCAGTTGGCTTCTCTGCGCGCCATGCCCAATCTCATTGTGCTGCGTCCGGCGGATGCCAATGAGGTGGTCGAATGCTGGCGAATCATCGCGCAACTGCAGCATCAACCGGTTGCGCTGGTACTGACGCGGCAAGCCGTTCCGACCCTCGATCGAACCAAGTACGCCGCCGCTTCGGGAACTGCAAAAGGCGCCTACGTTCTTGCCGACGCTCCGAGCGGTAAGCCGGATGTGATTCTGATGGCCACCGGAAGCGAAGTTTCGCTTTGCGTCGAAGCCTACGAAACGCTCAAGACCGAGAACATCAAGGCACGCGTGGTGAGCATGCCGTCTTGGGAGATTTTCGAGCAGCAGGATGCAGCTTACAAGGAGAGCGTTCTGCCCTCTTCAGTCAGCGCGAGGGTCTCTGTGGAAATGGCCTCTACTTTTGGCTGGGAGCGGTATGTCGGGATTAAGGGACGCAAGATCGGCATGCATCGCTTCGGTGCCTCGGCGCCTTTGAAAGACTTGCTGAAGTTTTTTGGATTTACGGCAGAGGCGGTGGTGGCGGAAGCGCACAAAGCGATCGGCGAGAAATAGCGTAATCGAAGGCAGCCGTTCTTGCACTGTGTAAGCATGAATTGCCGAGAACCTGCCAGGCAAGAGAACTTATAGAGATTTGTCAGGAGCGATCATCATGCATTCAACGGGAATATTGGAAACTTCACAAGCGATCAATCCGCTCAAAGCGCTGCTGAATTATGGCCAATCGATGTGGCTGGATTACATCCGCCGTGATCTGCTGACCAGCGGCAAATTAAAGCAGATGATTGAAGAAGATGGGTTGCGTGGCATGACTTCGAATCCGTCTATTTTCGAGAAGGCGATCGCCGACAGTTCGCTTTACGACGACATGCTGCACTCGCTGGCATCGCGCGGCGATCTGAACGCAACTAGCCGGTATGAGCAGATTGCAATCCGCGATATACAGGACGCCGCTGATATTCTTCGCCCGGTCTATGAGGAGTCGCATTTTCGTGACGGCTACGTGAGCCTGGAAGTTTCTCCGCTGCTAGCGCTCGAAACGCAGAAAACCATCGACGAAGCGCGGCGATTGTGGAAGGCGGTCAATCGCGAGAACGTCATGATCAAGGTTCCAGGAACGGCACAGGGGATTCCGGCTATCCCTCAACTGATCGGCGAAGGAATCAACATCAACGTGACGCTGTTGTTCGCGCAGGAAGTGCACGAGGAAGTTGCCAACACTTATATCGCCGGGCTGGAAGATCTGGCCAGGCGTGATGGCAACTTGAAAAAGATGGCTGGAGTTGCCAGCTTTTTCATCAGCCGCATCGATACGCTGGTTGATTCCACGATCGATGACAAGCTGAAATCGACAAATGATTCCGCACAGCAGGCGCTGCTCAAGAGTTTGAAGGGCAAAGTCGCCATTGCGAACGGCAAGTTGGCGTACCAGCGATACTTGCGAATTTTCAGCGGATCACGCTGGCAAGCACTGGCCGGCAAAGGCGCACAAACTCAGAGAGTGCTGTGGGCCAGCACCAGTACTAAGAATCCTGCGTATCGTGACGTGATGTACGTGGAGGAATTGATCGGCCCCGATACGGTGAACACCATGCCTCCGGCCACGATCGATGCGTTTCGCGATCACGGGAAATTGCGCAAAAGCCTCACAGAAGATATTCCCGGCGCCGAAAACGTGATGAGCAACCTTGTCAAAGCAGGCATTTCAATCCAGGAAGTCACTACTCGGCTAACCATCGAGGGTGTGAAACTGTTTGCCGATGCTTTCAATAAACTTCTACAGGCTGTAGAACGAAGCACTCAGGAAAAAACCCGCGCTTAGGGTCACAACGAAGAAACAAACGTCGGTAAGGACACCAAGGAAAGACACCGTGAGCCGTTTGAAATCTTCATTGCCGGAAAGCTTAGCCGCGGCAGTGAAGGCCAATATTTCCGATTGGCAGTCTGGCCGCAAAATGCAGCGCCTCTGGAAGCGCGACGCAACGCTTTGGACCGGGGATGATGAAGATAGATGGCTCGGATGGCTGGATATTACCGAGTATCAGATCGCCCATCCGGTCGAGCTGCGAAATCTGGCGAAAGAGGTTTGGAGCGCCGGATTCAAGGATGTCCTCCTGCTGGGTATGGGCGGATCGAGTCTCTGCCCGGAAGTCTTGCGCAAGACGTTCGGTAAAAGCGCGGGCTACCCAAATCTGCACGTCCTCGATTCGACCGACCCCGCTCAGGTGAAGGCTTTCGAAAGCCAGATCGATATTGCGCGGTCGCTCTTCATCGTTTCCAGTAAATCGGGCAGCACCCTCGAACCCAACATCTTCAAGCAATATTTTTTTCAGCGCACGAAAGAGAGGGTTGGTGCCGACAAAGCCGGCAGCCACTTCATTGCCATCACCGACCCCGGATCTCACATGCAGAAGGTTGCGGAAGGAGATCGCTTCCGTCATATCTTCTTCGGGCGTCCCTCGATCGGCGGCCGCTATTCGGCACTCTCGAATTTTGGCATGGTTCCCGCTTCCGTAATAGGTATCGATGTGAAGAAGTTTCTCGATCGGACTCAGGAAATGGTGCGCGCTTGCGGACCGGAGCCACCCGTGGAAGAAAATCCCGGGGCCATGCTGGGAATCATCTTAGGCACCGCCGCCACTCTGGGGCGCGACAAAGTCACAATCATTACATCTCACGACATCACCGACCTGGGAGCATGGCTTGAGCAGTTGCTTGCCGAATCAACGGGAAAGGTTGGCAAGGGGATCATTCCGGTTGATCGCGAGGACTTAGGCCCACCGGAGGTTTACGGCAACGACCGCGTGTTTGCTTACGTTCATACCGAGCATGCAACAGATATGATTGCCGAGCAGAAGATTTCGGCGATTGAAAGGGCTGGACACCCTGTAGTCCGCATCGCGATGCCCGACATCTATGATCTCGGCGCAGAATTCTTCCGCTGGGAGATCGCCACTGCCGTGGCAGGATCGATCATCGGCATCAATGCATTCAATCAGCCCGATGTAGAAGCGAGCAAAGTTGTAACTCGGGACTTGACTTCGCAGTACGAAAAAACTGGTTCATTGCCGCCAGAAACACCCGTACTCGAAGTGGGCGATATCAGACTTTTCACGGACGAAAAAAACGCCACGGAATTAGCGCGCCGCGCCGGAGGCGACAAATCGTTGGTTGGATACCTGAAAGCTCATCTCAGCCGCATCGCCGAGGGCGATTACTTCGCGCTGCTGGCATATATCCAGATGAACGACGAACATCAGAGCTCGCTGCAGACCATTCGTCTCGCAGTTCGCGACCAAAAACGCATCGCGACCTGCCTCGGATTTGGACCCCGATTTCTCCACTCAACCGGGCAGGCTTACAAAGGCGGTCCGAATTCTGGGGTGTTTCTTCAGATCACGTGCGACGACGCCGTGCAGTTGCCGGTTCCGGAGCAAAAATATACGTTTGGGGTGGTGAAAGCGGCGCAGGCGCGAGGCGATTTTCAGGTGCTGGC
>JASHTD010000252.1 GCA_030040725.1 Candidatus Sulfotelmatobacter sp.
AAGCGGCAGTGAGAACTATCAGCAGTTTTCAGACGCGGAGTCGGAACCAATATTCGGCTAGGATGCCGCGCGCCGGTTTCGGCGCTCGAGCTCAGCAGCCTGATGCATGACAACGTCACGCAGAGAGACCAGCCCCTTTAACTCTTTACCTTCGATGATCGGCAAATGGCGAAAGCCGAATTCGTGCATGATAAACAGGCACTCCTCCACGCTGTCGTCCACCTGAACGGCGCGCGGGTTGGGAGTCATGACTTCGGCAACGGTGGTGTGTCCGGGCGTGCGCCCTGCGGCGACCACGCGAGTCATAATGTCGCGCTCGGAAAAGATACCGATCAGCTGCCCATCGCGCAGAACAGGCAACGCACCGATGTTATGTTCGGTCATGAAACGCGCCGCTTCCAGCACGGTAGTTCCGGCATCGATGGAATAAGTGCGGCGGTCTTTTACCAGATCACGGAGAGTGTTCATTGGGGGAACTCCTTAGTGGAAAAGGCCGGTTCTGCGATCGGCACCGGCCGCTTCGCAAGCGGCACTACTCTATCACAGAGTCTGAAACCCCAGCCTTTAAAGATTTTACGGCAAGGACTTACTGGAGAAAAGACGATTTTCCTTTAGGAAGATTTGCCTGTTCTACGAAAGAAACCGGCGGCCCAGGGGCTCGCCGGCTTCTCACTTTGCGCGCGCTAAAATCGAAATTGCGGCCCAACACTGACTCTCAAATTGTTGTGGGCGCTGCCGTTGATAAAGAAGATATCGTCGCCGGCTTCCATGCGAATCCCAATCGGTCCGGCGAAAGCCTCAATCCCTCCGCCCGGATAGACCGCGAATGCTGTGGTTCCGTTGGTAATGCCAACGGAGTTGGTAAATCCGGTGACCGGACCGGAATTGGTGACGCTGAAGTTGTCAAACCCTACCTTGCCGGTAACAAAAAATCGCACCGGGCCGGACCCTGTCTGGAACTTAGGGCCGAAAAACGCATGCAGAGTTCGCAGGTGAGAAGGCACTGTGGTGCTGGTCACACCGTTGGTGAACGTCGCGGTGTAATTCCGCTGGAAATCGTAGGCCATCTCGCCCTCAATCTGGACCCACTGGCTCACGTTGAAAGCTCCTCGACCACCGACGCCAAAGAAGTTCTCCGGAGGATTCGCGTAGGCGTAACGATAGTATTCGGCAAAGGCTCCAACCTCGAAGTGATCTTCGCTGGCTTGCGCCCACAATACGGGTGCAGCGAACAGCAAAGCCAAAACTCCAAACTGAATGCAGCGCTTCATCATTTAATTAAACTCCTCGCTCATTTTTTTTGATCCGCTTCAAAGATCCACTTCTCACACACTCCCTCCCCGGGGAGTAAGCGGAGGGTTCGCGGCAGAGGCTGCGGAACGTAAATTCTCAGATGAAAGGCTGTGCGAGCGGGGTTGCTGCTCTAGAAGCAGCAAGCTCGCGCAGTGCAGCGAAGTCGTCGATTAAATAAGGGGTTTACTGGAGACGCATCATTGCAGGTGATTCAGATGGATCGGAGCTGCATCGGCTGCGCTTTCGCCGCGCGGCGTCATCGAGAGAACCATGTACTCTCGTTCCTTGCTGTCGAGAGCCGGCACACGCAGAAGTACCTTGCCATTTTGCAGACGGAAGCGAACATCTTCTCCGACGGGAAGAAGCACCGGATGCTTGCTGCGGGAAACGATTCGATACGTCACTTCGCTCGTTTCGAGCACGTACTCCTGGCAGAGAAGAGATGAGGCTTTCGCCGGGATGGTGCCGTCGGCTTCCGCGGAGCTGTTCGGTGCGCCTTTGATTCCGTATGGCACCGAGTTCATTTCCAGCAGTTTGCCGCTGAGATAAGCCTTCGGCTCCTGAGCCAAGGCGCAGGCGGCGAGCATGATCACTGCCAGAATAAGCGACTTAGAACGCATGAGTAAATTGTTAACGATTCTTAAACGATACGTTAGATGACCTCGGTCATCGAACAGAGGTAACGTGGAGGGCGGGAAAGCACGTAATCGACAGGAAGTCCTGGAGCGAGGGTTGCGGTTGGCTTAGTTCTCGATCAGTTGTTGCAAGGTGGCAAAGAAAGCTGGGTAGGAAATCGCCGCGCACTCGCTGCCGCGAAGCATGGTTTCCCCTTCAGCTCGCAGCGCGGCGATACTGAAGGCCATGGCAATGCGATGATCACCGAACGATTTGAGTTCAGCACCATGTAGCCGTTGCGAACCGGGAATTCGCAATCCATCTTCGCGCTCTTGGACCTGCGCGCCCATGGCGCGAAGATTCCTAGCGATCGAAGCAATGCGGTCGGATTCCTTTACGCGCAGTTCTTTGGCATCACGCACTTCAATACCCTGTTTTGTGAACGGAGCGATCGCGGCCAGCACGGGAATCTCATCGATGAGAGCGGCCGTGTCTGCACCGGCGATGGTAGCTCCTTTCAAGCTGCCGCCTTCAGCCTGCACGGTGCCGACTAATTCGCCGTGAATTTCTTCCAGTTGAGTGACCGAGATTCGCAGGCCCAGTTGCAGCAGGATATCGAGCAGGCGGGCGCGGGTGGGATTCATCAGCAGATTTGTGATTGTCAACTGCGACTCCGGGAAGAGAGCGGCTGCGCACAGAAAGAACGCCGCGCTCGAAATGTCCCCGGGAATTCGAGCATCGATGCCGCGCAGACGCTGCCCGCCACGAATCCGGGTTTCATTGCCCTTCCGGTCGAGGGTAACGCCGAAAGCGCGCAGGGCCAGCTCACCGTGATCTCGCGTGCGGAGCGGTTCTTCGATGATGGTTTCTCCCTCGGCCAGCAGGCCAGCGAACAAAAGGCAAGTCTTGACCTGAGCGCTGGCGACAGGCATTGCGTAATGAATGCCTTTGAGCAGCGTGCCGCTGATGCGCAGCGGGAGATTGCCATTGTCCGATTCGATTTTCGCGCCCATGGCAGTGAGCGGCGCGATGATGCGCTGCATAGGACGCCGCGAGAGGGATTCGTCGCCGGCCAACTCCGTGGAAAAATTCTGCGCCGCGGCAATGCCGCTCAGCATTCGAATGGTGGAACCGGAGTTACCGCAATCGAGCGGCTCGACGGACGCCGTCAATGAGGGTCCGCTTCCCTGCACCTCGACGACGTTGCCGGCATCAGCATCATTTTTGCGCTCCCACTTCACGCCCAGCGAACGCAAGCACCGCAGCGTGCTGGTGCAGTCCGCGCCGGTGGAATAATTCTCGAGCCGCGAAGGGCCTTCGGCAATCGCAGCCAGCATCGCGTAACGATGGGAAATCGATTTGTCTCCCGGCAAGCTCACGCTGCCGCGCAGATTGCGCCCGGGACGAAGGATTATCTGAGATTCAGTCGTCATCGTGGGTTCGTCGGGATTCAAATATAAATGGATGGAGTAGGCCAGCAGCGGTCAGGAGCCGCAGACTCTGCATCAACAATCGAAAATCATTTACGCCAGCGCCTTAGCCTCGGCCCGCGCTTCGCTTAGAACTTCCGCCGGAATCTCTTTCAGCCGCAACCCAAACTCAAACATAGGCGTCTCGGTTCCCCGGCCCCAGCGCGCAACTTCCCAATGCGCGCGAATGAATTTCACATTCGGATGCTGGCTGAGGTCAAGCAGTAAAGGATATTGCCCGGCATAAAATTGCTGAGGAAATGTAACGACTGGCTTGGGCTCCCAGGCCGCGCCATCGGTTGAGCCTGAGATGCTGATCTCGAGCGACTCCTGCTCGATGATTCGCGTGATGTCGAGAGTGAGCAGAAAATTGCGCTGACCGGCTCCGCTGACATCGATTGCGGCGCCGTCGCCCTTGGCGCTCACAACGGTTTTCTCTGCCACCAATGCTGTGTCAATCATGACGAGAGAAGTTTAACACGCGCTTTTGCCGGGCCGATCACAAGCTGGAGTCGAGGAACTGCCGCACGAGCTTGGTGACTTCCTCCGGCTGCTCCCAGGGCGAGTAATGCCCAGCTTTCGGAACCACGCGCAACTGGCTGCCGGAAATGTGGCAATGCATCACGTCGGCCTCGTTCAGGCCGGTCAGGATATCTTCGTCTCCGGTAACGATCAAAGTGCGAACATTGATGGTCTTCAACGTGTCAATCGAATCAGGACGTTCGGCCATTCCCCGTTGCACCTGGGCTACATCTTCGGGAGACATTTTGCGCAGCATGCGCAGGGCACCATCGACCAGGTCGGGACGGGTCTCGCGGGTGGTCTTTCCCAGAAGGCGCGGGATCATATTTTGAAAGAAGTTTTCCGTTCCGCTTTCCAGCACATCGTTAGCGGTTTGCAATCGCGCGGAGCGGGCTTCGGCGGAATCGGCAGCGGCCTTAGTATTCACAAGGCCGAGAGCAGCAGCGCGGCCGCGATAGCGACGCCAGAATTCGAAGAGCGCGTATCCGCCGATGGAAACTCCAACGAGAGGCGCACGGCCAACGTCCGCGTCATCCATGACATGAGCTATATCGTTGGCGTGTTTTTCCATGGTCGCGGGACCATCGCCAATGTCGGAGCCGCCGTGACCGCGAAGATCGGGAAGAATCATACGGTAGCGCGAAGCGAGCGGGTCGGCGACCGGCAGCCAGAATTCGTGATTCGCGGGGAAAGGATGAAGGAGGACCACCGGCGGTCCTTCGCCGAGGACGCGATACACGATTTGCGCATCGTCACTTCTAACGGTGTGAGAGGAAATGGGAGGCATGAGACGCGCGTCGATTTGCGATTTGCGATTTTTCGATTGCCGATTTACGGAGCCGCCTTATGCGCGGGCCGTCGTTCCCCAACTGTCGGCCGCCGACCGCGAACAACTCTACGGGTTCGTCGCGCGCTGCGCTCCCGCGGGAGCGGTCAGCAGAAGTGGTTCCTCGGGAATTACGACCCAAGCAATCGGGTAAGACAAAAGACCGATCCCGGTCATGAACGAAGCAATCAGCCAGGTCAAACGGACAACGGTCACGTCGATATCGAAGTATTCGGCGAAACCCAGGCAGACGCCGGCGATCTTGCGTCCGTTGCGCGGCCGCACCAGCCGCTTTCGCGCAATAGATGCCCCGACGCGCGTGCCGCAATAGGCGCAAATATTGGCGTCATCCTGAATCACTTTGCCGCAATAGTTGCAGTACATAATTTCACCCTCCCCCACAGTCGGTCTCTACAAGACAATACGCAATTGTATGACAGAAAGTTCCGCCGCGACGGCGGCGGCGGGACCACGGAATCCCGCTTCGCACCGCACTGCGCCCGGTGACGTGGCTCACTGACCGGCAGACAATCGCGCGGTCAACTTGAAGTGTAAGACCGGGCCCACCTGTTTCTCCGTTGAGTTCACTTTCCGCCG
>JASHTD010000253.1 GCA_030040725.1 Candidatus Sulfotelmatobacter sp.
GCGTCAATCTTGTATGCGCCGTCAAGCACGCTGGATTTCGCGTAATAAATGTCTTTCATCTTGCGAATCTCAAGTTCTTGCGTGCCGGAAGCGTCGGTGATTTTTGCGGTTGCAACCGGAGTGGCGTGGGCAAACCCTGAGTCTGCGACACTGCCGCTGGCATCAGGGCCGTTGAGATTCATGCGAGCGCCGGCCAAAGTACGAGCCAGGTCGCTGACCTGCGTGTCGTCGGCGCGCAGCGGCTTGGGTTTCAGGATTTGCCATCCATCCTTGCTGCGCCCGAATTCGATCTCCTGATTTTTCCGGATCAGATCGATGCGGCTGATCTTGTTTGAATCAATCGTGATCAATCGCTTGTCGCGCAGTTCGTTCAGGTTCTTGTCGATGTCAGTCTTCTCGTAGCTGGGCATCGTAAAAAGCCGCGGATCTCCGGCCAGCATCGCGTAAACCGCATTGCCGGTGGGCGTAGCGTCGCCAAGCAGAAGCCGTTGTGTGTTGTCTCTTGCCGTGACATCGATCTCAACGGAGGGCGGATCGAGGCCGAACTGTTTGACATCGGAGGCTTTGTCTTCCACCAGGCGCTCGGAGTTGAGAGACGCGAGCGATGAAACTGCGCTCGAAACCGTGGTTTGATCGGCAGGAATAGCCCGGGGCTGAGTGATCTGCCATGTGCCGGAATTATTCTTCGCCAATACAATCGGCTCGGCACCTTTGTTTTTCAACTCGAGCCTGCTAATGGCCGCGGAGTCCAGTTTGAGAATTGCGGGCGATGTTTCGGTCGAGGCGTTCGCTGTGCTCTCGTTCGGCTTGCGATGATTCGACCAATACAAAGCGCCTGTGAGGACAACCAGCACAAAGGCGGCGAGAATCAGATTGCGGAATTTCATGGGGCTTCTCGAGATTATCCTTTGTCGAGATGAATCCTGTTACCTCCTCTTCCACCACACGCCAACGCCGGCAATGACCACGATGATCGGCAGAAGGAACTGGCTCGTTGCGCGCACCCAGCTGAGTTGCGCTCGCGTCATGGTGATACGGCGGTCGTCTTCGGGCTTGGGACGAATCGAAATCAGATCTTCGTCGGAGGAGAGCCAGTTGATGGTGTTCAGCGCCAGATCGTTATTGCCGTTGAAGTCGATAAAGCTGTTGTCTATCCAGGAGGAACTGCCGACCACCACAAAACGTCCCTGCGAATTTTCTTTGCCCGTATTGTAAGTGCCGGCGGCGGCCAGAGTCATCGGGCCTTTTTTGTTTTTTGGGTCGTTCACATTCACCGCAGCCGAACTCAGGTTGGCGGTCGCCAGGCTCGTCTCGGAGGAATCGAACAGCTTCTCGATACTTGTTTTATCAGTGTTTTTGATCTCCATCGAACGGGAAAGCGGGAAGCCCGTGGCCACGCCCTTCATGTCATTGACGATCGGCTGCAATCCGTAGGTCGTCACCAGCGCCACTTGCGGTCCGACCCCGGCGAGTTGCCCGATCGGATTCAGATCGAGAATGAGATCTTTCTGCATGGTAACGCCCCAGCTTTGCAACAAGGAGGTGAGAGCGTCGTTATCGGCGATTTCCGAGCGGCCCAGTTTCAGCGGAGGGTCGAGCATAAAAAAAGCGCGGCCGCCGTCTTCCACATACGTCTTGATCGCATCCACCTCGGGCTGCTCGTAGTTCCGCGTCGGCCCCGCGACGACGAGAGCTGTGCAATCTTGGGGGACCTCGGCTTTCTGCAGCAGGTCGATGCTCTTCGTCTCGTAATCGTCCTTGCCCAGCAAGTCTTTGAAGCGAGAAAAGCCCTCGCGCTCGCTGTCGTCTAGCCGACGCTCGCCGCTGCCGCTCACGAAACAAATGGTCCGCGTGCCGCTCTTAAGGTCGCGGATGAATGCGCCCGTGACGCCCTCTTCCGTCATGCTCTTGGCCGCATCCTTCTTCATGCCAACCTGCACTACGGCGGTTCCAAGCTCACGAATTCCGGCTTCCCGCGCGGCTTCCGGATTCTTATCGGGATCCACGTAGTCGATGTGGACTTTGGGCGAAAGATTCGCATATTCATCGAGCAGATCCTTACCCTCGCGGAAGCGCGTGCTTTGGTTGTAATAGGTAATGGTCGCCGGCTGCTTGAGGCCTTTCACAATCTTCGTGGTCTGGGGCGAAAGGCTGTAGCGCTTGTTCGCAGTTGCGTCATACGACTTGTTATAGCGATCGGCGAGAACGTTGCAGATCACTACCGCAGCGAGCACAACCAGAATGTAGGTGGTCGCATAAGCTGCGTATTTGGTTTGTCTCGCCTTGAGCCACTGACTTGCCATCGGTTGCTTATGACCTCCAGCGCAGGGATTCCATAGAACGTGCGGTGAAGAAGAGTCCCAGGAAAATTACGGTAACGTAGAAAACCAGATCTTTGAAATCGAGCACGCCGCGAGCGAATGTTTCAAAGTGTGTGAGGACCGAAAGATAGGCGAGAACCCGCGCCCAGAGTGCAGTTTCGTATTCTCCCACCCAGCCGATGACCCAGAGAATCAACTCCACGCCAAAGGTCACTGCGCCGGCGATGATCTGGTTCTTGGTGAGCGTGGAAATAAACGTTCCGATCGCGAGAAATGCTCCCGCCTGCAACAGCAGGCCAAGGTAGCCGAGCAATAGCGGCTTCCAATCCGGATTGCCGTACTTGAACAGAAACGCAAAGTTGAGAGCCGTGAACAGTAGCAGGCAGGAATAGAGCATCAGCGCTGCCAGCCATTTTCCGAGGATGATCTCAATATCTCGGATCGGCGAGGTTACCAGCAATTCGATCGTGCCTGTACGTTTTTCTTCCGCGAACAGACGCATGGTGATCATCGGGATAAAAAATAATCCGATGACACTGGCATTCGACAGCAGCGGCCGGATGATCTGTTCGTTGATGTTCATCGGAAACGACTGGCCGCGCATCTGCATTTCCATGCCTTCGATAATGAAGACGCCCAGCGCATTCCAGAAGAAGAAACCGAAAATGACGGCGAACATGATCAGAAGCAGGTAGGCGATTGGGGAAACGAAGTAGCTGCCCAGCTCTTTCCGGCAAATAATCCAAATGTTTCTCATTGCTTCTGCAGTTCCTCCACCGGCGATTTCTCGGCTTCGTTCTGAGCAGGCGCCTCAGTTGCCGTGAGTTGCAGGAATATTTCTTCCAGGCTCATGGCGGCGGGACGAAGCTCATTGAGGTCCCAGCCTGAGGCGACCACCGCGCGCGTCAGGTCTCCGCGCACCAGTCGGCCCTTCTGGCTTTCCACCTCGAACAGAACCCGGTTGTCGACCTGCTGCTTGCAGAGCGCGCGGCTCACGCCGGGGACCTGTTCGAGTTTGTTTTGCACGACCGGCGCCTCAATCGCCCCGCTTCGACCGGCAATCTCAATCACTACCGATTCGGCTCCGCGGGTGCGCGCCCGCAGGTTACGCACTGAATCGGTCGCGGCCAGCTTGCCTTTGTTGATGATGATCACGTACTCGCATGTCTGCTCGACTTCCGGAAGGATGTGCGTGCTGAGAATGATGGTGTGATCGCCAGCCAGACTTTTAATCAGATCGCGGGTTTCGTTGATTTGCTTGGGATCAAGACCGGCGGTGGGCTCGTCGAGGATCAGCACATCGGGATTGTGAATAATCGCCTGCGCCAGACCAACCCGTTGCCGGTAGCCTTTGGAGAGCTTTCCCAGAAGCTTCTTTTTTACATCGGCGATGGAGACGCGGTCGCAAACATAATCGACGCGCTTTTGCAGATCTGCGCTGCGCAACCCCTTTAGCTTGCCGACGAATTTCAGGTATTCGACCGTTTCCATCTCTGGATAAATCGGCGGAGTTTCGGGCAAATAGCCAATTCGCCGCTTCACCTGCAAGGGTTGATCGAGAACATCGAACCCGGCCACTGTCGCCGTCCCCGACGATGGCGGCAGAAAGCAGGTGAGCATGCGCATGGTGGTGGTTTTTCCCGCGCCGTTGGGACCGAGAAATCCGACGATCTGGCCTTTGGCTACGTCAAATGAAATTTGATCGACGGCAGTTACGCCGGCATAACGCTTGGTAAGCGCTTTCACTGAAATCATAGGTATTTGTGGTCAACAGTGAGAATACTCAACCGCAGGGCTGAAACGCACCGGAACGATGCGATAAAAATATCTTAGAAACCCATCGGTCAATGTGTCAATTTGCGCTGCCCAATTCGAGCGCAAGACAAGATCCGAGCACACAGACTTTTGTTATACCTTTCTATGGAAGATGGCAGCGCGTAATTGGTTGCCCCCGAAATATCGAGCGGGGAAAATTTTCCGGGGAGAGTGAAGGCAGACATTGCAGAAGGCGGAGCGCCGATTGCTCATCGAACGCAGAAGTGCGCTGGATCAGAGCTTGGTGGACCTGGTCGGGATCGAACCGACGACCTCTTCCATGCCATTTAGCCCGTATTAAGAAATCCAACAACTTACAGCGCATAGAAGACCGTCTTTTTGGTTTTTGTACCCGCAACACAGGTAAGGATCACAGGTAAGAAACGCAGGTTAATGCCATCGCCCGCGAACCACCAGGCTCTGCCGATCAGATGCCGGGAGAGGAATGATCCGGGTCAACCTGAGCCTAACCCTCACTGCTTGCGCGCACCTTTATAAACAAACGCTCCGTTCCCAAGGTTCACGGATACCCGATTCGGTGTCCTCCGGCTAGAAAGCATCTGCATGAATAACGGTGCCGCTGCTCGCTAAACATAATCCCACTCAGGATGAAAAGAAGGAGTGAGAGGTATTTTTGCGAGTAGAGCCGTCTACGCGAAGGCCAAGGAGCAAACTCGATAACCGCGACTGTCATAGGACATGCATGCGCGCAAAAATAGCAAGGCCTATTTGCGCAAGTGCAGTGTAGGCGACGAAGCCGAAGAAAATGGAAATCAGAAGACCGACATCGCGTTTGCGGGAAAACAAGGGCCGCCACGCTAGGGATGCCAATAGGACCACGGCAAAACCGAGTGAACCGCTCAACCACGGCCACGGGTCCAGTCGAAGCGCATGGTATCGCAGATCCGCCAAGAATGTGCCAAGCACCTGTGTGGCGCCTGCGGCAAGGGCAAGCGCAAGACCGGTCCGGTCGGGTACCTTCCAGGTTCGGACGAGCGCGACGGCATAGGGTAGTTGACTCAGTAACAACGTCAAAACGGCACTCAGCCAGTAAGCGCGACCGTAACTTGAGGTAAGCGGGGGGCGTCCCCAATGCCGCAGCACAACAACACAAGCAAGAGCCATTACGGCGGCGAGGGTAATGCGCAACCAACTAAGAGTGGCTGCGGCACTGCTCGGGATACGCGCCTGGCGTTCGACGACAGCCTTTGGAAGAGGCTGCCGGGGCATAGCGGGGGCCCCCACAGCCATTGCGGACCCGGATTCAATGGGCGAGGCGACGCCTTTTACGGCGATCGCGATGAAGCTCACGATTCCCAAGACGAAGGCCACCATACCAGCGAAAAAACCAGTCACGTAAAGAGCCTGGCCCTGACGGCCATTGCCCCATATGTCCAGGTTCTCGAAGCAGAAGTAGCCGACAACGCCGCCGATCATGACCAGAAGAAGTGACTGCTGCCACGTGGGAGATTGGCGTTTTGTGCCTGCGAGCATCAAGCCTTAGTCTACTCTTCTCTTCGCGAGGGATCTTTCGCGTTTGGTGCCGGGAGTGGGATTTCAAGACCTTGGCCAAGCGGGGGGCGTTGGAACGCTTCGAAGCGCGCTTGGTGCAGTAAACACAGGTAAGAATTGCGGGATCAAATGGTGATGGAAGCTAAACCATTGAGAGATTTGGTGGACCTGGTCGGGATCGAACCGACGACCTCTTCCATGCCATTTAGCCCGTATTAAGAAATCCAACAACTTACAGCGCCCAGAGGACCGTCTTTTGGGCTTTCGTACCCGCAACGCAGGTAAGCATCACAGGTAAGACGCGCAGGTGAGCCACATCCCTGCGACCTACCTCGTCCACGCGTCGACAACATCCTCGTCGCCGTTGCTCAATGATTGACGCAACCCCTCACGGGATCGCAGGGGTTCAGAATAGCCTCCTGCTGCCAGATGCGATGCTTCTCTTCAACGTAGTCCTCAACCGCATCAAGCAGCAGTTTGAATTGCTGCAGGCGGAACTCAAGATAACTTTTGACGTCTTCAGGGTTTGCGGTTCTGCATATGAGGCAGGTCCGGCTTTCGCCATACGCTTCGGCGATTGATACTGCGGGTATGCTATAGGAATATGAGCGTGTCGCACTTCCGGAGGCACGCTCCTAAGAAATGCGGGACCCACAGGAGGCCAAAGCGTGATCCACAACATCATCACAAGTGCAGTCCCGGTTCGAAGTGTTCAGGCCCCGAAGCGCCCGTTAGGCACTGTTGCGCTCCGAATCGCGATGATTTTGGCGCTTTTGATCTTCCTGAGAATCGAGTACCTCATACAGTCCACCGTTGGCCGTGATGCGCAAAACCGCGGACTCACGATGTCCGGTTTCGACAAATTCCTGCCGGACATCTTCTTTCTGGTCCCGTTTCTCGTTGCGTTCATCCTGCTCAGTTGGGAAAGAAACAGGGTTCTGGTTACCTGCGGAGCGGGCATCGCTTTCGCACTCTTTCTCGCTGCACTCCTGTCCTCGGTCGGAATGGCGCTTCAGGTCTTTGTCTGGGCCGGCCTGTCGAGAGAACCGCTGCTCGGGGAAGCTTTGTTTTGGGCCGTCGTGTTCATCCCGGTAAATCTGGGCATCGTCGTGTTCGCTGCCGGTCTCAGACAGAGTTCGCCTGCCTTCTCGGCCGGGATTGTGCTCACTTTCATTTACATCGGGATCGGCTTTCCCAAGATCAAACTCAGAGAATTCCGCACCGGGCAGAAGCAGGAGCAAGCTCGCGTGGCTCGCATTCAAGGAACGATGAACACGTACCGCGGGGCCCAGCGCGCCGTAAGCATCCTCACCGGCTGCCTAATTGAATTCTGGGCGGGCAATGACAGCGGTGAGTTTCCGGCTGCGCTGGAAGACCTCCCGCGCGACCTCAAGCTTCCGCAGGGTGTAGCTTGCGATCCCGGCATTGCGAGGTCTGGCGCAGGTGCGAATTACACGTTTACCTACACGCCTGAGCAGGATGCTTCCGGCAAACGCATCAATTTTCGATTGCTGGCAATGCCTGTGCAAAAGGTACTGGGCATGGAACCCATCCTCGGCGATGGTCGCGGACTCGTATTCACCTACTGGGGATGGGCCGCGGAACCCGGTCCCAACTACGCCCCTGGCATTGTCGAGACTCCCAACGACTTCAACGCTTCTGAACTGTTCGGCTTTCGCTCGTCGTTACGAATCTTTATGCAAAATAACGGAGGAACCCCTCCCAAGTCGTTCGCCGCAATCTCGTGGGAGCCGTGGGCGGGCGATGGCACCGATGACCCGAATGTGCGCAAAGTAGGTGTGTACGAAATCCGGTACATTCCTCCCACCCCACAGAATCCAACCCGGTACGCCGTCACATCCACGTGTAGCAGTTATGGCGAAAGTTGCTTGCGCAGTTTCTTGCTGAATTATGATGGCGAGGCTCACCAAACCTCGGAACCACGCGCGGCCACGCCGCAGGATCCGTCGATTCCCGATTGTGACAAATACGCCCAAACCTGCCGTGATGTCGACTGGCCTATGCCGGAGCTAGAGTCGCAATAGAACCTGGAGTGCATTCGGTGGACTGGCGCGCAAGGGCCTAGATCAAGCCTTAGCACTCAATCACAGGTAAGAATTTCGGAATCAAAATGGCGATGGGAGCTAAACCATTGAGGGAAATGGTGGACCTGGTCGGGATCGAACCGACGACCTCTTCCATGCCATGGAAGCGCGCTCCCAGCTGCGCCACAGGCCCACGATTGGAAACGCTTTGGCGAATCAAAACGCGCGAAACAGCACCTTCATTTTCGCCCACCCCCAGGGGATAGTCAACGGTGCGAAGCCTCGAGTGCCCGCACCAGCTTGCGCGGTTAAGACAACATCGGCCTATGGCTCGTGCCGGTGCGTGATCTCTTTTCCTCCGCGCTCGCGCCAGCCCTCAATGATCAGGTAAAGGACTGGGATGAAGAAAAGGTTTAACACGGTGGACATAATCATCCCGCCGAAAACAGTAGTGCCGACCGAATGTCGCCCGTTTTCACCCGCGCCGGTGGCGAATACGAGCGGGACAACGCCGAGAATGAAAGCTAGCGATGTCATGAGAATTGGCCGCAGGCGAATGGTTGCCGCCTGAATTGCGGATTCCAGAAGAGGAATGCCACGTTCACGCAACTGCTCGGCGAACTCTACGATCAGAATCGCATTCTTGCTCGCCAGGCCGACCAGCATCACTAATCCTACCTGGCAGTAGATGTCATCCTGCAGGCCGCGTATCCACTGCGCGCCCAGCGCTCCCAGCAAGGCCATCGGCACGGCAAGCAATACTATGAATGGCAGGACAAAGCTTTCGTACTGCGCCGACAATGTGAGATACACGACCAACGTACCCAGACCAAAGAGAATCAACGACGTCCCCCCAGCCTGCAGTTCTTCGAGCGAAAGACCGGTCCAACTGTAGCCAAACCCATGCGGCATCTTGCTGGCCAATTGATCCATAGCCGCGATTGCCTGGCCGGAGCTGTAACCGGGCGCGGCCGAGCCATCGATTTCCGCTGAGCGGAACAAATTGTAGTGGCTGATCACCTGCGGCGTAGTGGTCTGCGAAATGCTGATTAGATTTTCCAGCGGCACCATCGCTCCGCTATCGGAGCGTACATAAAACTGCTTCATGTCCTGCGCCGTGGAGCGGAATTGCTTGTCCGCCTGTACGTAAACCCGATAGGAACGGTTGTTGAAATCGAAGTCGTTCACATACGCTGAGCCCATGTAGATGCCGAGCGTGTCGGTGATTTGCGAAAGCGGCACATGCAGGCTCTTCGCTTTCTCACGATCGATAGTGATTACATACTGCGGATCGTTGGCCGTAAACGGTGTGTACAGGCCGACCAACTCTTTGCGGGCGCCGGCCTGCTGGATGATCTGGTGGGTCGCATCAGAAAGCTCCTGCAGGCTATGCGCGCCCTGGTCCTGCACCACGAACTGGAAACCGCCGAAATTTCCCAAACCGTTGACCGCCGGTGGCAGCGTGGGAAATATGATCGCGCCCGAAACCGCGAACAATCGCGGGCGTATGCGGTTCAGAATCGCGCTGGCCGTGTGCTCCTCGCCTTTTCGCTGCGAATATGGCTTTAGCGGGACGAAGATAATTCCCTGGTTGGCGGCGCTGCCTGCAAACCCGAATCCAGCTACCGAGAAAGTGCCTTCCGATTCCGGTATGTCAGCCAGCAAATTGGAAACCTGCTTGCCGATAGCCTTCGTATATTGCAAGGACGCGCCGGAAGGCGCCTGAATGACGACGATGAAATACCCCTGGTCCTCATCGGGCACGAAGCCGGTGGGCACGTGTTTCAGCACAGCATATGTTGCACCGAGGCCGGCAAAGAATAGCACCACCATCGCCAGCTTGTACTTCAGCATGTGATGCAGCAGGGCCTGGTAGCCGCGGGTGAGCGCCAGGATGCCTTCGTCAAACTTTCTCAGCCACCACCATTTTTCGCCATGAGGGCTGGCCAGGAAAATCGCCGCCAGTGCCGGAGCCAGAGTAAGCGCGTTAAAGGCGGAGATGGCGATCGAAAATGCAATGGTCAGAGCAAACTGGCGAAACAGAATGCCGGTCGTTCCGGGAAAGAATGCGACGGGCACAAACACCGCAACCAACACCAGCGAAGTGGCGATAACAGCGCTGGTAATTTCGGCAGTAGCGGCCGTCGCAGCCTTGTGGGAGTTGTGCTCGCCACCGGCGATATGGCGTTCAATATTTTCAATGACGACGATGGCGTCGTCGACCACGAGGCCGGTGGCCAGAGTAATGCCAAACAAAGTCAGCGTGTTGATTGAAAAGCCGAGCAACTTCACAAAGACGAACGTGCCAATCAGTGAGACCGGAGTGGCGATGAAGTGAATCATCGTCGTCCTCCAGTCGCCAAGGAAGATAAAGATCACGAGAATCACGAGCGCGATCGCCAAACCCACTGTGAAGAGCACATCGCGGATCGATTCGCCAACGGCATCGGTGACGTCGAATGCAAGGTGATAATGCATTCCCGGCGGGAATTGTTTTGCAAGCCGGTTCAGTTCGGCGAGAGCGCGGCGGTCCACCTCGAGCGCGTTTGCGGTAGAAAGCTGAGTCACGCCAATGCCGACTGAATCGTGTCCGTTAAATTGCAAGTCGGAGCTGTAATCTTCAGCGCCCAATTCGGCGCGGCCCACATCCCTCAGGCGCACAAGAGTTCCGTCGGAATTGGTCTTCAGAATGATGTTGTCGAACTGGCTGGCTTCGCTCAATCGTCCGACGGCCCGCACGCTGATCTGATATTGCTGGCCAGGTTTGGCGGGCTGTTGCCCGACCTGCCCGGCGGCAACTTCGACGTTTTGCTCGGAGAGCGCATTGACCACGTCGGGCGCGGTGAGGCCGCGTCCCGCCAGTCGATCCGGGTCGAGCCACAAGCGCATCGAGTATTTGCGCTCGCCGAATATGAGTACGTCAGCCACGCCCGGAACTCGCTTGAGAGCGTCGCGCACGTAAATGTCGAGATAGTTCGACATGAACAGCGTGGAATATTTGTTGTTATCGGAATCGATGGCCGCGCCAAACACAAAATTCTGCGAGGTCTTCGCTGTGGTGATGCCGACAGCCTTCACGGCAGCAGGTATGCGTCCCTGCGCGGTGTTGACCCGATTCTGGACATCGACCGTCGCCAGATCAGGATTGCGGTTCAGATCGAAGGTGACCGTGATGTTGCTGGAGCCGTCATTGCCGCTGGTCGAGGTCATGTATTTCATGCCTTCAGCGCCATTGATCTGCTGTTCCAGCGGGATGGTGACTGCGCTCTCGACCGTCTGCGCGCTGGCGCCGATATATGCGCTTGAGACGCCGACTTGCGGAGGGGCCAGGTCGGGAAACTGCGCAATCGGTAGCGTAGGAATTACAGCAGTGCCTGCCAAAACAATCAGCAAGGCGCACACGGTCGCAAATACCGGACGATGAATGAAAAACTTAACGAACATAGAAAGTCGAAGCCTGGTCTTCGCTCACTCTACTTCTCGGCGGTCCGCAATCGGTCTGGCAGCATTCCTCTGACACAGAGCGAACCCTACACTCAAACCGCCAAGTGCGTATCGCCAACTGCTGGTACTTTCTTGCTTGGTTGAAACTTGACTCTTAGCTTTGCGGAATCACGGGCATCCCATCGAGCAGAAACTGCGTACCGGAAACGATAATTTTGTCGCCGGGTTTGATGCCGTTGCGCACCTCATAATCATTACCCACCGTCTGTCCCACCTCGATTGGCTTCTGGCGCGCAACATAAGCGCCACCCTTTTCCGGTTCAGCCACAAAAGCGAAATATTGACCCGCCAGCCGAGAGACCGCGAGGATGGGAACCTCCGGGCTGTGGTGCGTACCCCAGACGATCCGGGCGCGGATGAACTGCGATTGCCGTAGAGCATCGTTGCTGTTCGCAATCCGTGCTTTCACCAGCACGGTTTGCGTGGTGTTATCCACTTGCGGCGAAATGAAACTGATGCGGCTACTGGCCAGGATATTGTCTTCGCCGGAGAGCACCTCTACGGGCAAATCCATCTTCAATTGCGAGGAGTGATCAATCGGCACATATACGTAAACTTCGAGACTGCCGGGCTTATCCACCGTGGTCAATTGAGTTGAGGTCGTGACCCGGTCGCCCACCCGCACCGGGATGTCCCCAACGACACCGCTGCGTGGCGACATCACTTTGTAGTAGTGCAGTTGCACTTCCTGTTCCCTGACCTGGGCGTTAAGTGACTCCAGTTGTGCCTGGGCTGCGTCCAGCGTGGATTTTGCCTGATCAAGATCCTGCTTGCTGACCACGCCAGCGCTGTACAGTCCCTTGGCGCGATCGTATTGCTGCTGTGCCCAACTCAGATTCGCCTGCTGGGCTGCCAGAGAACTTTGCTGGCTCTTTACCGTGGCTTGCTGCTTGAGCGGGTCGATTTCCATCAAGGGTGTATCTGCGGTTACGACATCACCGGAGTGAACGAAAATGGCTGTCACCTGGCCTTCGACCTGCGGCATGATTACGGCCGAGTCGCGCGACTTCAGCGTCGCCACATATTCGCTGGCATCGTCGAGCGCTGTATCGTGCGCTTCCTGCACCTTCACCGGCATCGCCGGCGGATCGGCGGCATGTACATTTTGCGCTGAATTGTTCGTGCATGCTGGCGTGCCGCTGCTGATCATAAGGGCGAGCAGCAACAGGCCTCCGGCCGATTTGCTAAATCCAATCTTTGACATAAACTCCGGCATAAACTCCCCGCAGCACCTCAAGAACATTTTAGACGGCCAGGGTCGCAGAGCGTTAGACGTACTTACATGATTCAGTTCAGGCATGCTTCGACGCAAAAAATAATGCGCGTTCAGTGAGCAAATCAAGTGAACAAATTGAGAAGGTAGCCCCGAACCCGCCGATTCGCCCCGCCCCATATCATCGCACTCTGCTACATTGTTGCGCTATGGAGAAAAATTCCTCCCCAGCCTCCCGTAGCTTTGCCAGCGACAACAATGCCGGCGTTCATCCCGGAGTCCTCGAAGCCATCGCCCGCGCCAACCAAGGCCATGTTGTGGCTTACGGAGACGACGATTACACGCGTTCGGCAATCAAGAAGTTCGAAGAGCATTTCGGCCCTGACATTGCAGTTTTCTTCACTTTCAACGGTACCGGGGCGAATGTGCTCGGCCTGCAATCGCTTACACGCCCGTATCACTCGGTGTTGTGCAGCGACTACGCTCACATTTATGTGGATGAATGCGGCGCGCCTGAAAAGCATACCGGGTGCAAGTTGATTCCTCTGCCCCACCGCGATGGAAAAATTACGCTGGATTCGGTGCGCGAGGCATATCACGGCATTGGCGACCAGCATCATTCGCAGCCGCGTGTGATTTCGATTACGCAGGCGACCGAGATGGGTACCGTTTATAAACCCGAAGAAATTCAGGCGCTTGCCCGTTTTGCTCACGAGCATGACATGTTTCTGCACGTAGATGGCGCGCGCATCGCCAACGCAGCGGTTTCTCTCGGACAGAATTTGCGGCAGTCGACACGGGATTTGGGGGTGGATGTGCTTTCCTTTGGCGGGACGAAGAACGGAATTATGGGCGGGGAAGCGGTCGTGTTTTTTCGTCAGGAACTGAGCCGCGATTTTCTCTTCCTGCGGAAGCAGTCGATGCAACTGGCCTCGAAGATGCGGTTCATCGCAGCTCAGTTCGAAGCCCTGCTCACCGGCGATCTGTGGCGTAAGAGCGCCGAGCACGCCAACCGGATGGCTCGCCTGCTGGAAAAAGAGGTCAGCCGAATTCCGCGGGTGAAGATCGTTTGGCAGGTCGATGCCAATGGAGTTTTTGCGCAGATTCCGAAACCGGCGATTGAAAAAATCAAACAGCAATACTTCTTTTATACGTGGATGGAAGAAGAATCGATCGTCCGCTGGATGTGCTCTTTCGACACCACAGAAGAGGATGTGAGGAGTTTTGCAGAAGTGGTCGCAAAAGCCGTAAATGCATGACGATGGTTTCTCGCCGGGTTCGTTGTCGATTGCTTTTTACCCGGCTTTTGACTAAATTGGCCCATCCCCCGAATTTACTGGCTGGCGCCGGTTCTTTAGTCCCGGGAGTCTTTGAATGATCCGGAAGTGGTTCAGTATCGTTGCTCTTATTGCCACGGCTAGTCTGCTGCTCAATATTTCGAGCTGCAGCGATCCGCAGGAATTGGTGTCGATTCAGATTCAGCCTGCCTCTGAGACCTTTGGCGCCTCGAACGTTCCTCTTATTCAGGACATCGGCCTGAAGGCGCAGCTGACTGCACTCGGAACCTACGTCCACCCTCCCGTGACGAAAGATATTACCAACCAGGTGACCTGGGCGTCGAACGAGACCCAGGTGATAGCGATCACTCCTGCAGGGCTGATATCTGTGCCTGGGACTGCCTGCGGGGGCTCTCTGATTACCGCCACGGTCCAGACCAACTCTGATGCGTCTGGCGTGTCCTCATCTGGAGCTGTCGTGTCGGGCAA
>JASHTD010000254.1 GCA_030040725.1 Candidatus Sulfotelmatobacter sp.
GTGCGGGCCTGCGATTTGATGTACTGACTCTGATCTTTCGCCGCCAGTGTCATCAACACGCCGCGCACGCTGCCATCTGCCTTCACCGGCTCGATCAACCGCAACGCTTCAGTGCGCACTCCCGGATTCGAATCGTTGACCAGCGCTTCCAATACGGCGTCGCGCACCTGAACGTCATCCTTTACAAATGAACCCAATCCATCCAGCGCCTTCAGCCGCACGCCGGGATTGGTATCGTAACGCAGGGCGTAAATCAATGCGTCGCGCACCTGCCGCACATCGGGCTTCTGCGTAAGCAGATCGACCGAATCCATCCGCACGCCCGAATTGTAGTTACTGCGCGCGGCAAACAGCAGCAACTGCTGGATGCGCTGGTCGTTCATCGATCCCTGCGCTTCCTGCGTGGAAACCGTGTTGTATTTGATTGCGATCTGATTGCTGCCCGGCTCCTGCGTGATGGACTGGATGCCGGTGATGGACGCTTCCGAAGGCGCCGCAGCTGTAGGCACCGCAGCTGTGGTGCCTGCAATCTGTGCAGGATGAGCAAAAACTTTGTAAGCGGTACCGATTCCTGCGGCAAAGCCGAAAATCAAAATCACCGAAGCCAGCGCGGGCGAGAAACGCATCTGGCGCAGCCAGTTGGCCGGATCGAACGCCAGCCGATGCCAGAACCCTCCCGGCTGAGCGGTTTCCAGCGCTTCCTGCAATCGCATGCGCGAAGCGGCCAGCAGATTCGGCGTAGGCTCAACTGCGTGGTCCTGCGAAAGCAGCGCATGAAACTCCTGCTCTGCTTTCAGTTCAGCCGCGCAGTCGGCGCAGCGCCCTACGTGCTGCTCCAGTTCATGCCGGGCATCATCCGCCAGCTCGCCATAAACATGCAGCGTTATATTTTCCCGTACCCATTCGCACTTCATAGTTGTTTCCTCATCTGCCGCCAGGCCTCGCCTGGCTGGACAGCCGAGGGCGGCTGTCCCTACATGATTTCTTACCCGGTTACCTCATATCCGCCAACTGCCCTCGCAACTTCTGCGTTGCCCGAAACAACGTATTCTTCGCGGTCTCTTCCGTGGTATGCAGAATCTCGCCGACGGTTCGCAATTTCAATCCGTGATAATGTTTCAGCTCAAACACCATGCGCTCGCGCGGCGTCAATTTTTCCAGCGCTCCCGAAATCCGCGCTCCCAACTGCCGCCTCATCAAATCACGCTCAGGATTCGATCCCGCCCGTCCATCCGCAACCTGGTCCAGGAGATCGTATTCTTCGCCGTTGCCGCCCTTGACCACTGGAGCGTCTTCCTTGCGCACCGTTTTCTTGCGCAAGTGATCGAGGCAAAGATTGGTCACGATCCGGTAAATCCAGGTATAGAACGAGCACTCGAAGCGAAAGCTTCCGATGTTCTTGTAGGCCTTCAGGAAGGCGTCCTGATAGACATCCTGCGCGTCGTGCTCGGTTCCGGTCAGATGCAGCGCCAAACGCAAGACCGCCTGATCGTAGTGGCGTACTAATTCTTCGAAGGCAGCGGCGTTCCCGCTTTGCGCCTCGCGGATCAGGATCGTATCGTCAATGCGGCGTTCTTGAGCAGTCATGCAAACCCGCGCGGGGGTCTGATTCTCAACGAGAATGCAACCGCTGACTTTCTCCACTCGCTCGTGTTTTGCCTTCGAGTGCGCCCGTTCACCAACCGCAAGTGTTACAGCAAGTACATCGGCCGGCATGTTTTGTCATTTCCTATTTGCCCGGTGTCGATGCCGTACCCGGGCTTGCATAGAAATAGACGAGAAGTCAGCAGATTAGTAAGCAGAAATTATAGGCTGGCCGGATGCTTTTTGTGACGTAGATCACACGTTGGCAATGATTTAGCGGAGGACATAACTGGACCACAGCCACTTGGGAATGCGTTTACCGGATCCAGCCCAAATCGATATACTCGCAAGCGCCGCGTCGATGCGGCTTCCAGAGGCTAACCGTGGGAACCCGAATCGCAGTCGGCAGTTGGGTATTCATTCTCCTCACTCTCTTCTCTCAGCCACAACCTTCAGCCCAGTCCAGTCCGCCGGCCGTTCCTGGCGAAAGCGAGGTGCAGGCCAGAGCCACAGCTCTACTTCAGCGCATGACTGTGGAGGAAAAAATCGCCCAACTGTCCCAGCTTCCGGGTACCCCCGTGCCCGAGTTCACGGAAAACACCCAACGGCCGATGGAGGAAATCCTGAAGCAGTTTGGAGCCGGCTCCATCCTGTGGATTTCCGATCCCAAGGAAATCAACCGTCTGCAACATGTGGCTGTCGAACAAACGCGCCTCCACATTCCGGCTCTTTTCGGACTTGACGTTATCCACGGCTACCACACCATCTTTCCGGCGCCCATCGCCATGGCTTCCTCGTGGGACACCCAGATGGTGGAACAGGTGCAATCCGTAGCCGCGCAAGAGGCCCGGGCGGCAGGCATTGAGTGGACCTTCGCACCCATGGTCGACATCGCGCGCGACGCACGCTGGGGACGCATGGTGGAAGGGGCGGGCGAAGATCCTTACCTCGGCGCCGCCATGGCTCGCGCTCAGGTCCGGGGATTTCAGGGCCAAGAACTGGGATCTCCCGATCACCTGCTGGCTTGCGTTAAACATTTCGCTGGCTACGGAGCGGCCGAGGGCGGCCGCGACTACGATTCGTCTTACATTCCAGACGTTCTGCTTTGGAACGTTTATCTGCCGCCATTCAAAGCCGCTCTCGATGCCGGAGTGGACAGTGTGATGAGCGCCTACATGGATCTGAACGACGTACCGGCAAGCGGCAACCGCTGGCTCTTGCACGATGTCCTGCGCGATACCTGGCACTTTCAGGGATTCGTAGTCAGCGACGCTCTGGCGGTCAAGAACCTGGTCACGCATGGCTACGCCAGCAACCTGCAGGACGCCGCTCACAAAGCCTTTAGTGCCGGCTTGAACATGGATATGGCCAGCGGCACTTACCTCAAATATCTCCCCCTTGAGTTTCAGCAGAAAAAGATTTCGATGCGGCAGATCGATGACGCTGTGCTTCCCATCCTTGAAACCAAAATCCGCATGGGATTATTCGAGCATCCCTACGCTGACGAATCGCGCCTCGAGCAAATCCTGAACATGCCGGAACACCAGCAACTGGCGCGCCGCGCCGTAGAACGCTCGGTGGTTCTGCTGCGCAATCATGGCGGGCTGTTGCCGCTCGACAAGAAAACCATTCACTCCATCGCCGTGATTGGGCCCCTGGCCGATGACCAAACTGATCTTCTCTCGATGTGGGGCGCGCTGACGAAGCCCGGTCCTACGGTCACCATCCTGCAGGGCATTCAGGATAAGGTCGGACCGTCGGTGCACGTGGCTTATGCCCATGGACCAAACCTGAGCCGTAACATTCCCTCCCCGTTCGAGGGGTTTCCCATAACGGCGGCCCTCAAGGAGCAACCCGCCCAGACCGATCAGGAAGTCCAGCAAGCCATCGTCGACGCCGTAACTCTCGCCAAGCAGAGCGATATAGCCATTCTGGTGTTAGGAGAGATCGATCTGATGAGCGGCGAGGCCGCCTCGCGAGCCTCCCTGAAACTCTCCAACCATCAGGAAGACCTGCTGGAAGCGGTATCGGCAACCGGCAAGCCCGTCGTTCTGGTGCTTATTAATGGCCGTCCGCTTGAGATTTCATGGGCTGCGGAGCACGTCCCTGCCATTCTCGAAGCATGGTATCCCGGTAGCCAGGGGGGCAACGGCATTGCCGATGTGCTCTTCGGCGACGCCAATCCATCGGGTCATCTACCGGTAAGCTGGCCGCGCGCCAGCGGACAACTTCCGCTCTATTACAACCACAACCTTACCCAGAGTCCCGAAACCGCGCCTGATTTCAAGTCGCGTTACTGGGATATTCTCAGTGCGCCGTTATATCCCTTCGGGTACGGCCTCGGTTACACGACATTCTCATTTGATCATCTGCAGGTCACGCCTGAGGCGCGCATTGGAGGCAACATCCAAGTTTCAGCGGAAGTGACCAACACAGGCAAAGAGGCAGGCGATGCGGTTGTTCAGCTTTACATTCACCAGCGGTCGGGCAGCGCCTCTCGTCCCGTGCGCCAATTGAAGGGATTTGAGAGAGTTACGCTGGAGCCGGGCACGAAACACACAGTCCATTTCACCCTCGGGAAAAACGAATTCCAGTTCTGGAGCCCGTCTGAAAAGAAGTGGGTCCTCGAACCCGAGCATTTCGACGTATGGATAGGCGGAGATTCCAGCGCCACGCTGCATGGGGAGTTTCGATTGGCGAAGTGATATTGGAGATTGATAAAGACAGGCCAGCATCGTCCGTCGGTAGATATTTAGAGGGCGAACTGAGCCCGACACGATCGGACAACACGGCAGTCCACATCCAGTAATGGCCCTTTTGTACCCCCGCCCTGTCCCTTAAGGGTCTTTCCATCTGTTTGCGGTCACGCCACAATAAACTTTCGTACTGGAATTGCCCCCGAACCCATGGAAAAAGCTTTCGGTACCGCCCCGGCACCCGCTTTCGCGAGAAAAAAGGCTGCGGCTCGTGTTGCCCTCGTCGACGTCAAGGAGTCTTCCCGATATCTGCTTACCGAGTGCTTCCGCCAGTTCGGCATCGAGACCGTGGTCGCTTCGAGCACGTCGAGCGACCGGTTGAAACAGGAGAAATTCGAGGCTTGTGTCGTCAACCTGGTTCATGGGTGTGAAAAGGTGATGGAAGCCGCCCGTAGCTCTCCTTCGAATAGCCGGCTCGTGCTCTATGGACTGGGCGGCAGCGCGCACGATGCGATGCGTTACTCCAAATATGGCATCAATGCCATGTTCCACGAGCCCTTGGAGCGTCCCGCGGCCATGAAACTGGTGCGTGCGACACACATGCTCGTGTTGCACGAATTCCGCCGCTATGCGCGGATTCCCATCATGACCGAGGTCACGGTGGCCAGCTCCGATGGCCATCGGCTCACGGCTTCCAGCATTGAAGTCAGCTCCGGCGGCATGTCGCTGAAGAGTTCTGAGGACATGCCGGCGGGCACGAACGTAGAGATTTCTTTTTCCCTGCTCACCCTGCCGCGTGTCAGCGTGCGCGCCGTTGTCAGCTGGCGCAAGACCAAATCGTTCGGAGTTCGCTTCGATTCCGCCGACGACCGCCGTCGCAAAATCAAAGAGTGGATCGACGGCTACCTGGAAAGCTAGCAGGGACGCCTTAACATCCTGTCAGTTCTCGAAGAATGAATCCATCGACAGCAGGTGCTGAAAATACTCATCCTTCCACTTCGGGGTGAGCCGGTCGAGTAGCAGGCCCTCGGCGGCGCCGAAAGAATAGAAAACGGTGTGCTTCTCTTTGCGAAGATCGGCCTGCTTGAGTTCGTTGAGAGTCTCGGTTCTCGCCTTCGCAGCGTAGGCGGCGAAGGGCTCGAAGTCAAGAAGCGCGGTGTACTCGGCGGTCGGCTTATATTTCGCGGCAGCCTCAGCAGCCTCGATCTGTGTGTAGCGGGCGATTCCTTCCTGCCAAACCTGAAAGTTGAAATACTTCTTATCGTCCGGAGTGAGCTGCGCAAAGAACCTTTTGCGCTCGCGAACGTACTGCCTTGCGAGGCTTGCAAACTTGCTTTTGTCAGGTTCGTTCACTGCGCTGAGCAGCAGATCGCGAAGCTTCGCAAAGGATTGTGCCACTTCCGGTTTCTCGTAGGGAAACGCGTAGTTCAGCATCCACATGCCCGTGCTGTCTCCGCCACTTAAGCCGAGGTCTTCCACGGCCTGGAAGTATCCCGCTTGGGCGTTCTGCAGCTGATGAAAGTGCTCGTGCATGAGCGTGATGAGCCACGGCGTGCTGCTCTGGCTGCTGGTATTTTTCGGCTCGCCGATGACAATTACGGATGGCGGCCCGAAAGCGGGAAAGGTGGCTTGCAGGTTCGTCGGAAACTGGCGCGGCCGGGCGTAGAAGCCATCTCCAGCCTCCGTGAAATCCTTGGGTGGCGCCGGAAAATACGCCAAGAATTCTGTGTCCGCCGTCACCAGCAGCAGACCTGCTGGGACCCGGCTCCAATTGGGCCAAATCTGATCCTGAATTTGAGAGGCGAGCCGGTAGAATTCGCGAATTCGGACAGCATCCTCAACGGGAACCTGGTGGGAGGTGGTTTGGGCGAATGCGGCTATCGCGAGCAGCAATGTGCTAAAGAGGAGTCGCATTTGAAACATCAGACGTACGAATTACGCAGTGGGCAGCGATATCATATGCAGTCCCGGGCCCGAACGCTAGAAATAGACTCGCTGGTCGTTTTTCCAAGCCTGTGAGGGATTGATCTCCCGAGCCTGATCAAAACCTGAAGCTCCCGTTACAATAACTTCGTGCCGGAAGCCGCCATCCCAGAAGACTTCACAGCAACCGCCGGCCCCATCTCTCGCCGGTTCAGCTTTCGCCAGAGAGTCGCTCTGCGCATCATAATCGCGGCGGGATACTGGTTGATTCGTCTGATCGGGCCCACGTTGCGGGTATCCATTTCGCGTGAAGAGGGCGCACAGCAAGCGCTTGAACAACGGCCGCTCATCGCTTCCTTCTGGCATGCCTGCATGATTCCCGCGACCTACACCTGCCGCAACCTGGGCGTGCGCGTGATGAGCAGCAACAGCTACGACGGCGAATACATGGGGCGCGTCGTCCGCAAGTTCGGATTTGTCCCGGTAAAAGGATCGAGCAGCCGCAATGCGGTGCGCGCCTTGCTGGGATTGCGGCGCGCTCTGGAAGAAGGCTGGAGCGTGGCTTTCACGATCGATGGTCCTCGCGGGCCGCGATATCAGGTTAAGCCTGGGCCGGTGGCGCTGGCGCGTTCTTCGAGGGTGCCCATGAGCGTGTTTCACATGGCCGTCGACCGTGCGTGGGTTCTCCACACCTGGGACCGGCTGATGATTCCCAAACCATTCTCGCGAGTTTTAATGCGATTTGGAAAGTTGATTTCAGTTCCCTCCGGTGCCAGCGATGAAGAG
This sequence comes from Candidatus Sulfotelmatobacter sp., assembly GCA_030040725.1. Lineage (GTDB taxonomy): Bacteria > Acidobacteriota > Terriglobia > Terriglobales > Acidobacteriaceae > Sulfotelmatobacter. The sequence goes on from JASHTD010000254.1 coordinate 6,990, forward strand.
TTGGAAAAATATCAGCAGGAATTGCAGGCGTCGCTGGATCGTGTCCGGGAGTTCGCGGAGGCAAATGTCGCGAAGGTCGGGACCTCCGAATTTCCCTACATTCAATCGGCTTCGTGAAGAATGGATTCGCGTCCGGATCGTCGAAGCTTGGGTGCCGCTGAGCGGTTCCCTGCGGCGTTCTTTCGCCAATGAAAAGGCTCTCGCAAGCGAGAGCCTTGATTTTGCCGACTTTAAGCCGCCCTACTTCTTGGCCGTTTCGCCAGCCTTGGCATACTTGCGGCGGAAGCGCTCGACGCGGCCGGCCGTGTCCACCAGTTTCTGCTTGCCTGTAAAGTAAGGATGGCAGTTCGAGCAAATTTCTACGCTGATGTCGCCCTTATGAGTCGACCGGGTCATAAAGGTATTGCCGCACGCGCAGTGCACACGCACTTCATTGTAAGCGGGATGAATAGCTGCTTTCATGGGATTCACGCCTCGATATGAATTTTACATTCTACCGGATTGCTGCGGGATTCAGCAACGGCGAGGACCGACTTGCCGGTCATCCTGAGCAATCGTCCTTTCGCAGTGAAGGATCTGCTCACGGCCTGAACATATACGACACCTTCACAAAGACCTGCCGGCTGTCGTTCATAAAACCGTTCCTCGTATAAAGCCCCGCCAGGCCCGCCGGATCGAGCATCAGATTGCGGTTCAAGTTCTGCAAGTCGCTGTTATATCCAACGTAAATTGCGGTCCCTGGATGCACAAGGTAGGTCACCAGAAAATCGGCGTTGAATTCTTTTTCCGTTGGCAGGTAGGTGTAGGGATAAAACGTGTTTCCGGGCGTATTCGCCAGCAGCGAGTTCCACTGCAAAATCACACGTAAAGAGAGCTGGGGCGTGAACTGCCAGTTCCATTTGCTGCGCACAATATCGTTGTTGAAGATGCCTTTGCCAATGGGTCCCGGCGCCTGCGCCAGCGCGGAAAAATATTCGCTGTTCGTAGCCCGCAGGCGCTCATACAGATATTCGTTTTCGATTTTTAATCGCTCGACCGGACGGAACGTCAATAATGCCGTCGCCGTATCCTGGCGCGACAAAAGTGTCTGCGGCAGATCGTGCGAAGCCGGCACGAAATTCGCTCCGTCTCCCCATGAGTACACCGCCCCAAGAGTAAGCTTGCGAAAATATCCAGTAATAAAAGAAGCGCTGCTTTGATGTTCGTGATAGTCGTAGTCATGATTCACGGACAGGTCGATGAAGGCAAAATCCTGCGGCCGCAGTCGTTCACGCAATTCGTCATACGGTGAAAAATAAAGCTTAGTCTGTCCTCGCCCGTCAATTCTGAGATAGGGATCATAGTAAGTATCCAGTCGATTGCCTTCGTGATCGAAAACGTACCGCTGAATCATCGAGGGCCCCCATGCCACGATCCAGCCTTTCTTCGGCCGAAAACGGTAATACACTGTGTTCTTGTTTTGGCGGATATCGACCCGGTTCACGAATCCCGGCATGGTCACAAATCCCGGGCTGACATCCAGGTATGTTCCGATGTAGTTAAAGTGCAGGCCATTGCGGCGCACCTCAAATGAATCGGCCGGGCCGGCGTAATGAGAGCCATTTCCAACATTTCCCGAACTGAACGGGTAGAGGTTGTATTCGCAGGTGGTTTCCAGATCTGCCACATTCAACCCGAGCAGATTGCTGGAACTAGTGACCGCCTGCCCTTCGACCGTCCAGTTGGTGTTGAGCTTAAACCGGCCATCGATTCCGCCCACGCGGTTGTATTCGCCGGTCGCGGGACACTCCCAATTGCTGAAAATTGCTCCCATGCTCGATTGTTTGAAAATATCCCGGCTCACGCGCGCAACCGTGAAATAGGAACGATCGCCTGACAGTGCACTCGAGCAGATCGGCGATGTCGCCGGGCAAAAATCGGGTACCGCTAGTCCGGGAGCGCGGTCATCGCTGGTGATGAGTCCTAACGAATATGGTCCTCCCTTTCCGGTCAATCGAATTCCGGCTGAGGGGTCCTGAATATTGCGGGTGAAAAACAAATCGATCGGCGTGCGAAAGTAATCTTCGTTCTCCAGAAAGAACGGGCGTTTTTCTGGAAAATAAACTTCGAAGCGTTGATTCACCGTAATCTGCGGATCCTCCGATTCGACCTGGCTGAAATCGGGGTTGGCAGTCAGATCGAGCACAAAATCGTCGCTGATGACAAACTTGGCGTCCATGCCTGCCTGGCCCTTTGCGGCCGCATTCTGAAAATATGGGTTGTACGGATCGCGCTCATCCAGCGCCCGAAAGCCCTGCAAGATTCCGTACGGAATCAGCTCGATATCTCGGCCCGGGGAAATTCCCTCTAAGCCGTCGAGTGCGGCCTCCTGGTTCAACCTGCCTTGCACCTTGTAAGAAATCTGCGGCCAGAATGCGTCTTCGCTCTTGCGAACGATTCCGCGATACAAAATGATTCCCCACTCCTGATTCTTGGTATCAGGGAACCGCAGGCTCTTGAACGGGATCGACATCCACACCACAAATCCTCGGCTGGTAACTTTGCCCCGCGAATCCCACACCGTATCGAACGAGGTATCGAAATTTCCGTTGACTTCCTGCCGTGAGGCTTCCGTCCAGATCGCATCCCACTGCACTCCGAGCGGGGTGGTCTGGAAGGCGTAGGCGCGACGGTGGTCATGGAACGTATCCAGCATCACCTCAACTTCGTCGTCGTCAAAAATATCCTCACGCGGTGACATGCGGGCCCGCACTTGTCCGGGAGCATCGAAGCACACAAACACGACATACAAATTCTTCTGGTCATAGCCCAGATAGGCTGCCGTCGGCTCGGAAACCGCCTCGCCGTCGTGCGGATTGCGCTGGACGAAACCCTCCACTTTGGTCATCTGCTGCGCCGTTTCACCCGACGGCTGCATGCTCAGGAAGTCTTCGAGAACGGGAGCGTGGCTCAGACGGGGGATCCTGA
>JASHTD010000255.1 GCA_030040725.1 Candidatus Sulfotelmatobacter sp.
GAGGATAAGAAATTCGAAGAGTTTATGGTCGTCGTGCACGGGCACACCCCACTCCTCATCGTGATACCGAATCATGAGTTCGGTTTGCGCCCACGGGCAACGAACAGGTTGAGCCTTATTGGCAAGCTTGGTCGGCATCTTCAGTGTGAAGAATCCGGTCTGCTTCTCTACGTCGCGCTACTCGAGCGACTTCGGATCTGATTTATTCTTCGGCGATTTCTTATCGAGCAGTGAAACCAGTTCACGGGCGCATTCAGGGACTCCCACTTTGTGCTCTACGATGATTTCCTTTGCCGACAATTTCTTTCCATACAGCTTTTCATTGGCGTTGCCATCGGAGCGCAGGGTCGAGCCTTCGAGCGAAATGCCGGCAAAAAGTCCTTTATTACGCGAGTAAGAAAGAATCTCGGCCTGCATTACCACGTCGGTCGCGCCTTCCGCAGTGCGGCCTTTGGGGCCAGCGGCAGCGGAGGCGTCCGCGCCCAGCTTCACTTTGCTCGAGAGCAGAGAGCGCGCTCCCTGGGGATTCATCACCAGCAGAACAAAATCCGTAGCCTGTCCGCCGAGCTGAAATCCGATGCTCACGCCTTCCAGTGCGTAGAGCGCGGGAGGTCCCCATGGACCCGTGTAGTGTTCACCGCCGCGGCAAGTCATAACCCCGCGACCGTAGCTGGCTCCGACGCCGAAAGCGCCTTTCTTGACGGAGGGCAGGATGATCACGCATTCAGCTTTGTCCAGCAAATCCTGAGGAATGTCGTCGGGAATGTTGAGAATTTCCTTCATCACGTCGCCCGCATCCCTGACCCGCTCCTCTTCACGCGCATCGTTGGCGAATGCCGAGGAAACACACATGGTGAGAGCCATTAGCCAACCTAAAACTTTATGAATTTTCATCGTATAGATTCCTCCCGGTCTGCGCAGAATGGTTACCGCTTTGGGGCGGCGAATTCTCTTGTCAGGAATTGTAATCTGAGAATTGCCGGAAAAGGTTGATTCCGGATGGTCGGGTGGGTCATCTTTTTTCGCTTCTTTGTTGAGTTCTGCTATGACCAAACGCGTGCTCCTTATGTAACTTGGCTGGAGTACCGAAAGCCTCTAAAGTCAAGGCATACAAGGCGTAAGGCGTCCGTCATTCGGCAACTGGCGTGCATCTAATGAGTAGGAAGTAGTGTTTCGGGCTGACCGGAATGAAAATTTTGTATTGTTTCGGAATGAAGTACATACAGTCGGTGCGGTGCCTTTTGGCCCTGCTGGCGGTATTCGCCTTAGCTTCGCCGGCGCTTAGCCAGTCGACCTATGTAAGCAGCGCACCGAGTCTTAACGCTTACTCGGCTGCCTCTACTCCCGCCGCTTCCAGTTCCGACGATCCGCAGTCTGGTTCATTGCTCACCATTCACAAGCGGGTTGACGAAGTGAATGTGCTGTTCATCGCCACCAATAAGCACGGCAAGTTCGTGCGCGATCTGAATGAAAGTGATTTCTCGATTCTTGACGATCACAAACCACCGCAATCGATTGTGAATTTCCGCAGGGAAACCGATCTGCCTTTGCATCTTGGTTTGCTGATCGATGTCAGCGGGTCGGTGCAGAGCCGGTTTGGTTTCGAGCAGGATGCGGCGGTCAGCTTCCTTGAGCACACGATTCGCGGCGGCTTCGATCAAGCGTTCGTCGTCGGATTCAACAAGCAAAGCCACATGGCGCAGGATTCGACTGACAGCGTGCAGCTGCTCTCCGCCGGTGTGCACAGTTTGCAGGATGGCGGAGGTACAGCTTTATACGATGCCATTTACCGCGCATGCAAAGACAAATTCCTGAAAGATCGCCCGGATCATCCGGTGCGCAAGGCAATCGTCGTGGTCAGCGACGGCGAGGACAATCAGAGTGAAGTTTCGCGTTCACAGGCGATTGAAATGGCAGAGCGGGCCGAAGTCATTATTTATGCGATTTCCACCGACGATAGTGGTCTGATTCTGAGGGGCGACAGAGTTTTGGAGCAACTGGCCGCAGCCACCGGCGGTCGGGCGTTCTTTCCTTTCAAGATGAAGGATATTACTCATTCCTTCGCTTCCATTGAGGATGAACTGCGCAGCCAGTACGTTGTTTCTTACAAGCCCGCCGATTTTGACGCTGACGGCCGCTTCCGCACGATTGAAATTTCTGCACTGAAAAAAGATCTGCAGGTCCGGGCGCGCAAGGGCTACTTCGCGCCGCAAGAATAATCCACATACTCGCCGTCCGCGCGTAAAGCCTTCGCCAAATGTCTCACCACACGTGGCAGGCATTCTCTGAAACCATCGGCTGTCCTGCTTTGCATCCCCAGGCTTTTTCGAACTCGGGCATGTTTTGCACAACACCGTCGATACGAAACTTTCCTGGTGAGTGCGGATCGGTGAGCACCCTGGTGCGTGAGACTTCCGGCCGCCGCTTCTCGCACCACACCCGCGCGAATCCCAGAAAGAATCTCTGCTCGGGTGTGTAGCCATCGATGTTCCGGCCTTCTTTTCCGCTCTTGTCTTCGGCGATCATGCGCTCCAGCGCCATCAGCGCAATGCGGGCGCCGCCGTTATCGGCAGTATTCTCACCAAGAGTGAGACGGCCATTCACGTGAAGATCGTCAACCGCAACGAAATTGGAGTACTCGTTGGCAACACAACTGACCCGCGACTCGAATTCTCTACCATCTTCAGCCGTCCACCAATCGTGCAGATTGCCTTGCGCATCGAATTTGCGGCCCTGATCATCGAAGCCGTGAGTAAGTTCGTGTCCGATCACCACGCCGATGCCGCCGAAATTCACGGCATCGTCCATTTTCTTGTCGAAAAACGGCGGCTGCAGAATTCCCGCGGGAAACACGATCTCATTGTACGGAGGGCTGTAATACGCGTTTACCGTCGGCGGAGTCATGCCCCACTCTTTGCGGTCGAGCGGCTTATCGATTTTCGCAATCTCGCGTTTGGATTCGAAGGTGTTAGCGCGATCGATATTGCCCATGAGATCGTCCGGCTTAATCACGATCGAACTGTAGTCGCGGTACTTGTCTGGGTATCCGATCTTGTTGCCGATCGCTTCCAGCTTTGCCTTAGCCTGCTTTTTGGTTTCATCGCTCATCCAGGAAAGACCCTGAACATCACTTGAAAGCGAGGCTTCGAGCGCGGCCACCATCTTCAGCATGCGCTGTTTGCCTTCCGCCCCGAAAGTTACGTCGACGTATCTTTCTCCAAGAGCCTCGCCCAATTCGTGGTCCACGAGAGTGACGCAGCGCTTCCACCGCGCCTGGATTTCCTTCTGCCCGGTCAGAGCCTGCTGAAACTTGAAATTCGCATCGACAAAAGACTGCGAGAGCCAGGGCGCGGCGGTATTCAAGACATGCCAGCTAACATAGATTTTGAGCGCATCGAGAGTTTCGGATTCGAGTACTCCGTTCACCTGCTTGAAAAACTCGGGATTGGTGACGTTGATCTCGGTAAAATTGGGCGCACCCTCGTCGACGAAATACTGATTCAGGTGAAAATTCGGAGCCAGAGCGACCGCTTCGTCCCGCGTCATCTTGTGATCGCGATTCTTTGGATCGCGGCGCGCCGTCCGATCCATCGAGGCGTTGGCGAGGGCGGTTTCGATGCGCAGCACAGTCTGCGCGGAATCTCCCGCCTGCTGCGGCGATTGTCCTGCCAGCGTAAAAAGCTGGGTGACATATTCGACTAGATGCTGCCGCATCTCTTTCATTTTCTGGTCGTCTTTAATGTAGTAATCGCGATCGGGAAGCGTCAGACCACCCTGATCGATATCGGCGATCACTTGCGCGGCGTTGTGCAGGTCTGGAGTGGAATAAAAATTGAACAGCGAACCGTCGCCGATCATATCCAGGCGCGCCAACTGGCGCATGAGGTCGCTCTTGTCGCCCACTGCCGCGACGGCCTCCAACTCCGGCTTTACCGGAGTTATACCCTTTGCCTCAACCGCTTTCTCATCCATGCACGATCCATAAAGATCGCCGATTTTCTGGTCAATGGGATCGCGGCTCGCACTGGCGGCCGCGTCCTTCTCGAGAATGTCGCGTTCAATATCGAGATTGCGGTCACGCAATTCAGTAAAGCTGTTCCACATTGCCTGATCGGCCGGAATTTCCGTCTGCTTGATCCAGTTGCCGCACGCGTACTGGTAAAAATCGACGCAGGGATCGACGCTCTTATCGATGGTGTCGAGGCTGAAACCGGGCGCGGGTTTCGCGGAAGAAGCCGACATTTGCGCAACCACACTGCTCGCGCCGAAAAGCAGGAAAATCAGTAAGAGTCGAAAGACCCGCATTGCAATCTCTCCTTTAGAGAACGCATGCGATTCTAAGCCTCATGTGGGCTGCGAGCAAGAATGCACGTGCGCGGAAGGCAGTGCAGTAGCAGCAGAATGTTATGTCTATTTTTAACCGGGCCGCATCCCCAAACTCTGCGCAGGCTTGCCAAATTAATTGCTGCGATCCCGAATCTGCCCATGGAAGAGTGCATGATCCGCCTCGCCAATTTTTGCCGCTTGGGGCCGCAGGTTTCACTGGCCCAGTGATCGTACCACTGCGCCTCTGATGCGGGTATAATCGGTCCCTAGAGATTCCCCACGCAAGAAAGAAAGCTGGCTGATATGACTTCCGCTAACGGCAGTTCTGGCAATGGCAACAACGGCTACAGCGTTCCCAGGCCTCGCGCAGAGTGTATCGCGCGTCGCAAACAGTCGAACACCGACGGCAATTTCTCGCAGATGCACTATGCCCGCAAGGGCGTAATTACTGAAGAAATGGGCTACGTGGCGCATCGCGAGAAGCTTGCGCCCGAGCTGGTGCGCGACGAAGTGGCCCGCGGCCGCATGATCATTCCCGCGAACATCAATCATCCAGAGCTTGAGCCAATGGCGATCGGCGTGGCGTCGCTATGCAAGATCAACGCGAATATTGGCAACTCGGCCGTCACGTCTGAAGTGAATGAAGAACTGAAAAAACTGCACACGGCGGTGCACTACGGCGCCGACACGGTGATGGATCTCTCCACTGGCGGCGACATTCATAACATTCGTGAAGCC
>JASHTD010000256.1 GCA_030040725.1 Candidatus Sulfotelmatobacter sp.
ACCCCGCCCGCAAACGACAGGCACGAAGAAATAACAGCAATGGCAATCGATTTCTTCATCATTTTCCTCTCGGTGTTGCGGACTTTAATCTCGACACGCCCAAATTGTCCACAACATCCGCGAAACTATAAACCGGCGCTCATAATGAAACAAGTCCAATTCGAGTGTCTTCCGCTCAAAAGTGCAATACGCAGCGGCAATTATTGTTTCCCTTTCGTCATCCCGCCCAGACCAACCTTTTTCCCGTGCTCGCGGATCGCCGCGACGATCTCGATCGCCAGCGCCAGCGCTTGCCGCCCCTCCTCAAGCGACACAAGCGGCTTCGATCGATTTTGCACGGCCTGCAGAAACGATTTCAGCTCCGCATGCAGCGGCTCTTCTGAAGTGACAGGAGGCTTCAACACCTTGATCTGCGGATTCACTGTGGGATCTCCCGCCGCTCTGCCCTCGGCGCCCACGCTGAACACCAGCACCTCCTGCCGTCCGTAATCGATCGACAAATATTGGCTGGGTTGGAAAAATCGCAGCTTGCGCACGCGCTCGGTCGAGACTCGGCTCGCCGTAAAGTTGGCCACGCAGCCGGACTCAAACTCGATCCTTACATTCGCGATGTCCACCTTGCCGGAAAGAATCGGCAGCCCAACGGCGCGAACCTCTTTCACGGGAGATCTCGCAAACGCGAGCACGATATCCAGATCGTGGATCATCAAGTCGAGAACCACATCCACGTCGAGCGATCGCGGCGTGAACACGCTGAGCCGGTGAACCTCGAAGAACATCGGCTGGGTCAGCAGGGGAATCGTCGCCCGCACCGCGGGATTGAATCGCTCGAGGTGCCCGACCTGCGCAAGGCGTTTATGCGCCGCTGCCAGCCGCAGCAATTCATCGGCCTCACTCAGCGACGCAGTCAGGGGTTTCTCGATCAGAACGTCGAGCCCGGCCTTCATCAGCGCGCCCGCTACCGCAAAATGGTTCACCGTCGGCGCGGCCACCGTTGCTGCCCGGATTTCGCTGTGCGTGGCGAGCATCTGCTCGATCGATCCGAACGCCCGGCAGCCAAACTCGTTCGCGACTGCGTTCGCGCGCTCTAGATTCGGGTCGACTACCCCCACCAGGCGCACCGCTTCGCCTTGAGCTTCGAGCTCTTTATAAACGCGCGCGTGATTGCGCCCGAAAACGCCCACGCCCACCACGGCAGCCGAAATCACTTTTTCAGATTGCAAAGCGCAGCTTTCGCCCTGGCCAGTTGCCAGCAGGAACCAAAAGATTTTAAATGCAAACCAACGAAAAGGGGCTAAGTGGATCTGTCAATTTGAAAACGCTACAGATTCCTCTCCGTGCTGCGTCATTCCGAAGTCTCGCGCTTTCACCAGTGGGACGAGAGCTTGCCCTGAGCGGCCCGAGGAACGAGGGGAGTCGAACGGGAATCTCGCGTGAGCCGAAAACTCTGGGTGTCTAAGGCACGAATCGCGCCAACTATTTCCCCGAAACGCCCGGTGCCTTTTTCAAAATCGCAATCTGCCCCGCATGATAAAGCTCATGCTGTGCCACGCCGTGCAGCATGAAATAAAAATCATACTTCTTTCCGGGAACGCGCTCGCGCAGTCGTGACTCCGGCAAACCCGCAACCGTTTTCACCAGCCGCTCGTGGGTACGCTTTGCCTCGCCGATCGCCTTGCGCCACGCCTCCGCCGTGGGTTTTGGCGGAATTGGAAAATTGTCTGTGCCCTCAGGTTGCCATACGTCGCCATCGAGTCGCCGCATCGCCGCATCGTCCCAAACGGCTATATGCAGTACCAGCTCCCAGATGCTGTGAGCATCGGCAATCGGTTTCGCTGCAGCCGTAGCGGCATCGACATCGGCAAGCAATTCCAGCAGCGCTGGACCGTGCCACGCGTCGCCATCGAAGGCGCGCCGTAGTTGCTCGGCTAGAAGCACAGGTTGCGACTTCGGGGTTGCCATGCGTCAGGCTTCTCCTATCTCAAAAATACTCAACGTATACACGGTAGTCGTGTATAATTCAGACGGATGATTATCTCTTTTGGAGATAGCGCAACAGAGGATATCTTCAACGGAGCCGACACCAAACCCGCCCGCAGAATCTCGCGTTCGTTGTGGGGGCGAATACAGTCGAAGCTCGATCTTATCAATGCAAGTGTCACTTTGAATGACTTGCGCACACCGCCCTCCAACCGTCTGGAAAAACTTCGCGGAGATCTCGCGGGATTCTATAGCTTGCGGGTCAACGATCAGTATCGCATTGTTTTTCGGTTTATGAACGGCAGCGTGCTCGATGTGCGCTGCACGGACTATCACTGAGGGAAACGGATATGCTGCCAACTCATCGTATCGCAACCCATCCCGGGCAGATCCTGTCCCGGGAATTCCTCGAGCCGATGCAACTTACCCAGGCCGAACTTGCACGGGCTCTCGGAATTCCTTTGAACCGGGTAAACGAACTGGTGCGCGGAAAGCGTGGAGTAACGCCCGAGACGGCGCTGCTCTTGGCAGGCTACTTCAAGAACTCGCCTGAGTTTTGGATGAACCTGCAAACGGCTCATGACTTAACCCTGGCCCGGGGCGAAATGCGCAAACGTCATAGCGCCCTTCGCAGTTCGGCAGGCGCAGATTGATCCCTCCGCCTTATTCTCGCTCTGCCACAATCGCAATGCGCGCCGCATTCGCCGCATCGAGCAAATCCTGGCGATCGAGCAGCAGACATTTGCCCGCATCCAGCGCCAGGCAACTCGCACCGGCGGCCCGCATCACTTCGATCGTTCGCACCCCGATCACCGGAACATCGAATCTCATATCCTGATTCGGTTTCGCAATCTTTACCACCGTCAGCGCGCGGCTCAGCGTCGACGCATCTCCATGCAGCGAAGCCATAATCTGCCCCGCTCGCTTGATCGTCGCATCGGTTCCTTCCATCGCCTCAACCGCCACGCACGCCGCTTCCGCAATCACCACCGTCTGCCCCACATCATGGTGCGCCATATCCCGCGCCACCATCCGTCCATAATCGATATTCCTGCGTTCCTGCTCTGTCGGCGGACGGTGCGTCAGCACGCCCGGCATTCCCAGCAGTGGCTCCAGCAGCCACGTCGAATTTTCTAGCGTGATGCCTTCCTCGGCAAGCACGTTGGCCACCGCGCCCAGCAGGCTATCTGTGTTGCGTTTGCCCAGAGAAAGCAGCAGTTTCGCCAGCCGCCAGTCCGGGCGGATCGCCGAAAAAATCTGCTTGTGCTTGACCTGCCCCGCCATCACCGCGCGCTGCACGCCTTCGCGATGAAACAGATCGATCAGCTTCGAAAGCTCTCCGAGCGACAGCCAATGCACCGAAGCCGCGCCGCGGCTTTCGATCTCGGCGAACGCTTCCTCTTTGATCGCCGCCACAACCACTTCGAATCCCGCCGACCGCGCCGCATCGAGCACAAGGAAGGGAAACTTTCCATTGCCGGCGATGAGGCCGAGTTTTTTGTTTTGGGAAGGCATGAGCAGAGCGCCGATCGAACGACGCATCAGTCTAGCACCCGGGGCTTCGTCCCGAACGCCCACGTTTTTACCAGCAGGGGAGCGATCTCACGCCACGGTTGCCCCACCTTGTCGCGTCTTTTGCGGCAGGGTGCGCTGGTGGGTGGCACGGCGCGGCCCCGCGCTCCTACCGAACCCTTTCCCACACAATTCTCCAGCGTGCCACGCTGGGATCATTTTTCTCAACATCGCTGAAGATCAGCCGTCCGCCTTCAAACCGATAAGGGCGGATCTGCCGCGATCCCACGTATCCCGGCACTGTCGCCACTTCCGGCAAATGAACAATCGACTCCTGCTTCACATCGATCTCATACCGGCCGGCATATGCGAATGTTCCCTCTGCAGCAGCCAACTTTTCGTCCGGAGTACCGTGTGCCGGATCAACCCATTTGAGACGATCAGGATTTCCAAGCACGGCACACATGTAACCCTCGCGCTGGTACATGAGAAAACCTGCGGCATGTGGTCCGAACGCAGGAAACGGGCGAGTGCGGCCGTCCTTCAGTGTCTCTTCCGTCGAGACAAGCCTCCACGTTCCCACGATTTGATCCCGAATTTCTGATTCCATCTGACTTGCCACGGCTTCTGCTCTGCCTCATGTCTTTTGTTGGTCATCCACTCGGGTCATCTAAAAGACTGGATCCTGTCATTGCCCTTACAACCTGTCGATCACGCGGCGCTTGCGGAAGGCGGCGGGTAAATCCCCACTGATTTTGGGTTCTTCAGCACTTTTCGAATCTGTCGGCCGACAATGAACTCTTCTCCCGGATTCAGGAGGAACGTCGTGACCACCAGCGCATTGGGTTGCGCCGGAACGCCCTGCGAAGAACTCGTGCTTGCGGTATGAGGATTTAATTCGATGCATGGCGTGGCCGTGCGCAGGCGCACTTGCAGCTCGCGTGCCGACGCCCCGATGACGTCCGGATCAAAATTGATCATCAAGTGAGGCACATGGTTGGCCAGTTCCGGCACCATGATGCTGGTTTGCACGCTTGGAATGTTTTTCACCATGCCGACGATCACTGCCATGCGGTCCCGCGATTCCTTCTCCATCCCTTCATCTGTTTTCGAGAGCAGCCAATCGACAGCTGCAACCATTCCGACAATCTGTTCTTTTGCGACTTTCATTCCACGGCCGACTGAGTC
>JASHTD010000257.1 GCA_030040725.1 Candidatus Sulfotelmatobacter sp.
CAGGCTGCGGATCATGCCGTTGCATACGCTCAATCCTCAGCGGACAACCTCACCACGTTCCACGCCGAGTCACGCCTGGTTTTGGTCGATAGCATCGTCACCGATAAGAAAGGAGATTACGTCCGCGATCTTACTCAAAAAGATTTCAAGGTATGGGAAGACGGCAAAGAGCAGACGATTACCAGTTTTTCCTACGAGGAAAATACCGGTAGCGCTCCCGCGGCAAAACCGCGGTACATGGTTTTATTCTTCGACAACTCGACCATGGAGTTCGGCGACCAGGCGAAAGCCCGCGATGCGGCCACCAAGTTTATCGAGGCGAATGCCGGCCCCGATCGACTGATCGCCATCGCCGAATTCGGCGGCACGGTCACGATCACGCAAAACTTCACCGCCGATGCAGCGCGGCTTAAGCAAGTCGTGGCCGGAATCAAAGGCTCGGTTGTCTCTCCGAACCCAGAGCCTTCGATGGCATCACTCGCGCCTCCAACCATGGTCGCTTCGGCTATGCCTTCGCTGAGTAACGCGGAAGCCGATTTCGGAGTTCATACCGTATTGCTTGCGTTACGTGATTTGGCCAAAGGGATGGCCAACGTTCCCGGCCGCAAAACCTTGGTTTTGCTCACCGCTGGTTTCCCGTTGAATAGCGAATATGAATCGGAGATCACCGCCACGATCGACACCTGCAATAAATCGAACGTCGCCATTTACCCCATCGACGTTCGCGGATTGGTAGCTCCGGTTCCTACCGGGCCGCAAGGCAGGCTGCAGGGCCCTTCGGTCGATTCTCCGTCGGCGTCGCTGGTTCCGGCTGCGTTCCACGTTAGAACTGGTCAACCGGCGCTAAAGCTCGCTACATTCGCCGCCCCAGCGGCTGACCCTGGCCAACACACGGGCGGGGGAGGCGGGGGCGGAACAGGCAGCGGCGGAGGTCACGGCGGCGGTAGTGGCAGCGGCAGCGGGGGCGGAACAGGCAGCGGCGGAGGTCACAGCACCGGCGGTGGAACCGGCACAGGCAGCACCGGGGGCGGCAGAAGTGGTGGCGGAACACCTATTTCCACTCAGTACAACAATGGGATCTACAACCCCTACAATCAGCCGCGGCAGATCGTTCCTACTTTTCCTCCCAGCGCCAGCCAGAATCAGCAGGTGATGTATCAACTAGCCGACGGCACTGGCGGATTCGTTATCCTCAATACCAACGATCTGGTTGGCGGTCTGCAGCGCATCGCCCGCGACCAGAACCAGTACTATTTGCTCGGCTATGTGCCGGCCGCAAATGCCGAAGGCAGTTGCCATAGCCTGAAAGTAAAGGTCGAGCGCCATGGAACCGAAGTTCGCGCACGCAGCGGATATTGCACCACGCGACCGGTCGATTTTCTTGCCGGCAATCCAATTGAGAAAGATCTGGAATCCCGCGCCAGCGGCGAGATAAAAGGCAACGTGGCCGCTTCCATGGAAGCGCCATTCTTCTACACTTCACCCAACATGGCGCAGGTTCATCTCGCGGTCGAAATTCCCTCTTCCGCATTGAAGTTTGACAAGGTGAAAAGTAAAGAGCATGCCGCTCTGAACATTCTCGGCATCGCATACAAGGCGGACAACTCCATCGCTGCGCGTTTCAGCGACACTGTGAATTTCGACTTCGATGGCAAGAAAGAAGTCGAGCAATTCCAGAAGCAGCCTTTTCATTACCAAAATCAGTTCGGCATCGTCTCTGGCCAGTACAACCTGAGGGTTGTCTTCAGTTCCGGCAATGAAAGCTTTGGCAAGCTGGAGATGCCGCTTGTCGTCGATCCTTACGGGGAACAGCAATTCAGCATCAGTGGAGTCGCGCTGAGCAATTCCGTCAGCCGCGCTGCCGATCTTTCGACCGATCTCGACAGCCTGCTGCTGGAAGATCGCACTCCTCTGATTGTGCAGGGACTGCAGATTTCTCCCTCAGCTACCAACCACTTCAAACAGACCGACACTGCCGCTATTTATGCGGAGGTTTACGAGCCCTTGCTGAAAAAGCCAAACCCTCCCGATGTGGCTTATGAGCTGATCATTGTGAACCTCAAAACTAACCAGCAGAAATTCCATATCGGAGATCGCACTCCAAAAGGGACGGCTGGGAATCCAGTCATCGCTCTCGGCTTGAGGCTGCCGGTCGCTCATCTCGACCCCGGCTCCTACCGGCTCGATCTGCGGGCGGTCGATTCTGCCGGCCATTCGAGCACGACCCGCTCCACCGATTTTGAAGTGGAGTGAAATTATGTAGGAATTTGAATGCTTTGGCCGGAATCGATCACGATTTCAAAGCGATCCAGCCCCACGCTTACCGCCATTTAGTGCCGAGAAATCACAAATAGGTCAGCCACCAATCGTTCCGCCGCTGTTTGAGCCGCGCGAACCAAAGGCATGCCGGATAGAGAAGCAGCAGTACCACAACCCAGACCGCGTACACCACCCAAAGCGGGAACCCGTAGTTGACCGGAAAGAGTTCGCTTGGGCCGCCCATCGACGGCAGTGCGATCAGCAGGAACGACTTTGCCCCATAGCGCACAAAGTTCATCCCCATCGTTATGTCGAGAAACGGGGCGGCGATTACTTGAATCGAGCACGAGCAAAGGTGTGGCCCTAATCTGTGCAATGCCGCTCGACCGTTCGCTTCCACTTCGAATATCATGCGGCGATGATCATCACGCGAAGCCCGTTGAGGATATGTCTCGGCGGGGGCGGGACCGACCTGCCTTCTTACTATCGTGAGCACACCGGCTTCGTGATCTCTGCCGCGATCAATCGCTATGTTTACATCACGATCAACCAGGCGTTTCACCCGCGGATTTTTGTCAAATATTCCAGGTTCGAAGAAGTGGATCGGGTGGAAGAAATTCAGCACCCCATCATCCGCGAAGCCCTGCAACTTACCGGGATTACCGGGCCATATCTTGAGATTGTCAGCCTTTCCGACATTCCCGCCGGGACTGGCATGGGATCTTCCGGCAGCTTCACGACCGCGCTCTTATCGGCTCTTCACGCTTACAAACATGAATTCATCGCCCCGCGCGAACTGGCCGAGCAGGCTTGCCATATCGAATTGGATCTCCTAAAAGAACCCATCGGCAAGCAGGATCAATATATCGCCGCGCATGGCGGCATTATGTGTTTCAATTTTCTTCCCGACGACCGAGTAAAGATTGAGCCTCTAAAACTTTCCGCTGAAACCCTCGCCAATCTGGAGGACAATCTTCTCTTATTTTTCACCGGCAGCTCGCGCAATGCGTCGGATATTCTTCGCGACCAGGATTCGCGCACTAAGAGCAATGACGGCTGTATGATCGAGAATCTTCATTTCACTAAGAAGCTGGGCATGGAAAGCCGCGAGGCGCTGCTGGCAGGCGACCTGAATCATTTTGCCGATCTGATGAACATCCATTGGGAGCACAAAAAGAAACGCTCGCCCGGCATGAGCAGCAGCGAAATAGATAAGCTCTACGCCCTGGCGAAGACCAACGGCGCGCGCGGCGGCAAGCTGATCGGCGCGGGCGGCGGTGGATTTCTGATGTTTTACAGCGAAGAGAAAACTCGGCTGCGCTCGGCCATGCACAACGCAGGCTTGCGCGAGGTTCGCATGCAGTTCGATTTTTCCGGAACCACAGTCGTAGCCCATTCCTAGGAGCATGCCTTGCTTACTGTCGCTATTCTTGCCGGAGGCCGCGCCACGCGCCTCGGCTCGTTGACGAAGAACCTGCCCAAATCGCTCCTCGAGATCAATGGCGAACCGTTTGTGATTCATCAACTCCGGCTGCTCAGTTCGAGGGGAGTCGCGCGCGTTGTTCTCTGTGTAGGCCATCTCGGCACTTTGATTCAGCGTACGCTCGGCGACGGTTCAAAGCTCGGCATTCAGGTAGACTACTCATTCGACGGTCCGTCTTTGCTGGGCACGGCTGGTGCGATCAAGAATGCGCTGCCCAAGTTAGGGAGTTCTTTTTTCGTGATGTACGGCGACTCGTACTTGCCGTGCGACTACGCCGCCGTGGCACGCAACTTCGGCTGCGTCAGTGTGTTGGGAATGATGACGGTCTTCCGCAACGACGGGAAATGGGACACAAGCAACGTCGAATTTGAATCCGGAGAAATTCTCGCGTACAGCAAAACTCAGCGCACGCCACGCATGCATTACATCGATTACGGTCTCGGCGCCTTTCGCTCCCAAGCGTTTGAAAATGTGCCTGAGGAAGAGCCCTGCGACCTCGCCGAGGTCTATTCGAGTCTGCTGAAAAGAAAACAACTGGCGGCATCAGAAGTGCGAGAGCGTTTTTACGAGATCGGCTCGCCTGCCGGCTTGCGCGAAGCCGCAGAGTTTCTCGCGCGCACGACACGACTGACGAGCAGCCATCCATGAACGCAAGCGGCACATTCACAGAGCGGTTCCTCGCGGAAGCTAAAGCTGCCATCGATCGACTGGATCGCAGCAGCATCGAGGAAGCAGCTTCCCTTCTCGCAGAAACTCGCTCTGCCGGCGGACGTGTATTTATTCTCGGTGTAGGCGGCAGCGCCGCCAACGCTTCGCACGCCGTAAATGATTTTCGCAAGCTGGCCGGCATCGAAGCCTACGCGCCGACGGACAACGTTTCGGAACTGACTGCCCGCACCAACGACGAAGGCTGGCCAACCGTATTCGAAAGCTGGCTCCGCACCAGCCGCCTCCGATCGAACGATCTTGTAATGATTTTTTCGGTCGGGGGCGGCAATCTCGAAAAAAATATCAGCCCCAATTTGGTGAGCGCTCTCAAATACGCAAAGGCCGTCAACGCAAAAATTCTCGGCATCGTCGGCCGCGACGGCGGGTACACGGCCCAGGTTGCGGATCTCTGCATTCTTATTCCTACGGTCAACCCTGCCCATATCACGCCGCACACGGAAGCTTTTCAGTCCGTCGTGTGGCATCTGCTCATCTCTCATCCGCTGGTAAAGCAGCATGCTACGAAGTGGGAATCAACCGAGACTCTTGGGGATCGCAAGCCTCGGCCGGCAGTCTTCCTCGATCGAGACGGTGTTCTCAACCGCGCTGTGGTGCGCGATGGCAAACCGCTTCCTCCGCCCGGCCTTCACGATCTCGAAATCTTGCCCGATGCCGCGCCGGCGCTCGCCGAGCTAAGATCCAGAGGATTTCCTCTCTACGTCATCACCAACCAGCCCGACGTAGC
>JASHTD010000258.1 GCA_030040725.1 Candidatus Sulfotelmatobacter sp.
TCGATCTTGAGATGCTGATGAAAATAATCCATCAGCAAAGCGCCCGCCTCGCGGGCAATGGCCGCCATGGCTGGAAGAAAGCTCTCGGCTTCCGAGGAGTTCGCAGGCATTCTGGGCTTGCGGAGCGACGAACGGTTATTTTCTCTTGCCGCCGTCTTCAGCGATGTACATGATTTCGTGCTTGAAGATAAACAGATTAGGCGCGCCTTCGCGGGTCAGGCGCACCATGTTCTTGTCGTAGTATTCGATCCAACCGGTGACGATGTTCCCATCCATCAGCTTGACGCTGACCTGCCTCTGCTTTTCACCCAGGCTCTTAAGAAACCCAGCTTCTTCGAAGGTCTCTTCCGGAGGAGGGGTTCGGCCGTGCTTGCTGCCATGGGCAGCGCCTTGTACGCGGAAAGCCATGCCAACATTTTACACAAATCGCGCCGGCCGCCCGCCAGCTAGAAACTGATGCGAAGTCCAAATTCGAATGTGCGCGGCGTTCCTGAAGCGTAGGTTCCCGATTGATAGCTGGCGCGAAAAGGAGCGAGGCTGCTGCCCGGCACCACCCCGCCAATCACAGTCGGAGCCAGCAATCCATTAACTCCCGGCAACAACGAGTTGTTCATCGAGTTGCCTGGCAGAAACGCGTTCCAGAAGTTGAACACGTTGAAAGCGCTGGCGCTCGGTTCCAGCGTCACGCGATCTCTGATGGTGAAAGGCCAAGCGAGTCGTACATCAATGGACTTAAACCATGGAATTCCGACAGCCTGTTGCGGCACAGAATCGATTGTCGGCATCACCCAGTTGAGAGCAACCATGTCGTTCGCGGTCATGACCGGCGGCCCGGAAACTAATCCGGGACAAGAGAAGGGATCGTTGGGTGCGCTATTGGCCACCAGGCACTGGCCGGAGGGCGTGAGAGTTCCAGCGTAGGCATGGTTATATTTCGTAATCGCACTGTGTAAGTTGTATACGTTAGTGCCACGCTCGAACTGGCCGATCTGGGTTCCCGGCAGCGGCTCCGGAGTTCCATCAGCGGGCAATCCGGTGCCAAGCCAATCAGTCGAGAAAATCTCGCCTCCGTTCGTCGATTCCGGAAGCAAGAGATTCTGCGCCACGGGACTATAAAAATGCCCGACCAGGCTGAGCTTGGTAAGCAACGGGAGCTGGAAAGTTCCGCCGAAAGAAACTTGATGCTTGCGATCGAGCGCGTCGGGCCCGGTGAAGCGGGTCGGAGCATCATTATCGATCGCCAGATTGATGCCATCTTCATCCTGGGCTTGACTCGCGAACTTCGAATAGGTGTAGGCAACCTCGAAATCGGCGTTCTTCACGCCGCGAACTAATCTGGCAACGTGTTGCACCATTCTTCCCTGAAAACCGCTGTAGAGCGAACGTCCGGCAGGCAGGAGCATATCGACACCGCCAAGCACTCCAGTGTTGCCGGTGACTCTATTGACGCCGGGAAACGCGCAGTAGGAGCACGGTCCTCCGCCCACGGCTTGCAGATTGGAATCGAGGCCAGCCGCGGAGTATGCGGCCTGGGCGCCTGCTATTCCCAACTTCGCCACCATACAGGTCGCAACGCCGAACCCTGCCGGGCAGCCGTGAGAAAGTTGTGCAGCGTCACGGGCGGTGAGCGCGTTAGCTTCGTTGAAGCTGCGCGCCGCGCCGCTGTGATCGATATCCTGACCGATCAGGTAATGCTCGCCGAGGTCGCGAATGTAGTACACGCTGATCTTTGTGTATTCGCTGACTGCCTTGTCAAATCCCAGGTTCATCTGATACGAACGCGGCGTGCGATAGCCCGGATAGAGAAGGTCGTAGCCCCGATTGTTCAAAGCGGTCAGGGTAGAACCAACGAAGTTGCTGTTCGCCGCGGCGGCGGTTCCGGCGGCAGCAGCCTGATAGGCGTGGCTAAGGGCGAGAATCGCCGGCGCCACGGCCGCAATGGTGCCGCCGCAGAAAGTGGGGAATGCCTGCAAACCGGCCGGGGTCGAGACTACCGTTGCCGCGCCGCCGGCAAGGGAGCCCACGCCGGTCAAGCTGGTTGGCCATGGGAATGGCGCAGCTGCTCCGCCCGAGCAGACCTCCGGAGTAGAAAGAAAATTTCCCTGGGCAAGGCGCGCCGGAGTGTCATAAAGAAGATTATTCAGCAGCGGATCGGCATAGACCAACGCCGCGCCGCCGCGAATTACCGTGCTGCCTCCACCGCTTACGTTCCACGCAAAGCCCACGCGCGGAGCCAAATCCCAAGCGGGGTTGTGAATTCGATCGCCATAACCTGCGCCCCACTGATTCAGCGCGGGCAGCGGGCCCAGGCCGCTATCCGTGAGACCGGAATCGTGCAGATATTGCAGACCGTAGGTCAACCTGAAGTGCGGCTTGAGGTTGAATGCATCTCCAACATACATCTGCAACCGAGTATTCGGATTCAATCCGCCTTCATGGAAACCGAATGCCGAATGTGGAGTGGAAAAATCAACTCCGTTGCCGAGGGTCACATAATTGGCTGGATAGTTGATGGGGTTTGATGACGCGAAGGCGAGCGAAGAGGTCGTGCCAACCTGAGGAAACACTCCGAAATCCGCGAGCCGTGCGCCATCGATCCGATTAATGTCGATGCCATACCGGATGATGTGCTCGCGCAAGACACGGCTGCCATCGTATCGCACCTGTTTATCGGATTGAACTTCCCGCTGCGACCCCAGCCAGCTCGGCCCGCCACAATAAGAACCACCGCCGCTCAGAACGCAGTTTCCCTGGCTCGACGCACCGATGTTGATGCCGAGGCCGGGGATGGGATTATCGAATCCGCTGAGCGTACCCGTAGCATCGGCAATGGAACTTCGCACCTTCAGATATTCCACGCGAAAGCTGTGAGCATAGGCTCCGGTCTGGAAATCGACACCGAGGGCGTTGGTCGCATTGTTGGTGTCGGTTCTCAGATTCTGTGTCGAGCTGGCCGCGCCGAAGGGGCGAACATCCGTGCCTTGAAAGAAATTGAAACGATAAAAAGCGCGTGTGCTGCCGCGCATGTTCCAGTCGATGCGTTCGTCGGTATCGAAGCCGCGATAGGGTTCAGAGAGATCGCCGCCGAGCAGGTTGAAGGGATAAGCGAAAGGCTGCGGCTCCAGAAGATCCTGCTTGGCGCGTTCGGCGTCGGCAAACCAGAAGACTTTCTTTTTGATAATCGCGCCGCCCGCATCCCCTCCGAAGAATTCGCGCGAAAACGATTGCGGCGCGCTGGGCGGTTGCGATGCCGCGCCTTGATCGCCGCGGTAGGAACCGAAGAGCTCTCCATGTATTTCATCGCCGCCGGAACGCGTGATCAGGTTCACCGAGCCCGGCGATGCCGGAGGAGTCGAAAGATCGAGGGACGACTGCGCGACCTGAAATTCCTTGACTGCGCTGGCAGGAACATTTTGCGTTGACGCGCCGACAATCTCATCGTTGATGTCGAGGCCATCTTCGGAGATCCTGGTGCCGCGCCCGTACCGGCTCAGCACCGATATTCCATCGACGCCATTCTTGGTGGGATCGAAAATACCGCCATCCTGAATCTGCACGCCGGGATCAAGCTGGGCAAAATCAAAAATATTGCGCCCATTGATCGGCAACTTCTCCATGCGCTGTTCGCCACGGACGTTCTCGACACCGACTTGGTCGGTGTTGACAAGAGACCCCTGTGACATCTCGATGACTGAGATTTGTGGGCCTGCTTGCAACTTCACGTTTAGCGTCTCAGTATTCCCGACGTGAACGGCGAGTTTGAGGTGAGCCGTCATGAAGCCCTTGGCTTCGATTCGTTCCGAATAGGCGCCCGGCTGAATCGGACCGGAGGAATACCACCCAGCTGGCGACGTGAAGAGATAAGTCGGTGAGGAAGTGGCCGTATCTGTGATTTCAACCTCTGCCCCTGTGATGGGCTTGCCCTTGGTGTCGGTGACTACGCCGCTGATGCTGCCGGTCGCGACGGTTTGAGCCGATAGAAGCGGTGCGATGGCCAAAAGCGCCGCCGTCGCCAGGAGAACCAAAACGGTGGAACAGGAACCGGAACGGAAATCCAAAATAGCAAACCTCTGATTGGCAGTATTCACAGAACCTTTCTCATGTCTTATGCGAAACTCTCAAGCCCTGGCTTGAACTTCAACCTTGCCGCAAAACCTGTCTCGACGGAAGTTCTGAGGATATCAAACCCGCGCATTCTTCATCTTAAAGTTCTTCGTTTAATGTTCTCCGTCGCCCGGCAACGTACGCGATCTGCGCGATACCATCGGCGTCAGAAATCAGATTTGGTTGTGTAGTAACCCACGCGGTGGCGCACTTGATAGGACTCGCCTCCAGGGCTTTTGATCTCGACCTGAATGCGTCGGAATTGCGAGTTCGTCAGCCTTTGCACGGGATAGTACGCCAGCAGATATTGCGTGCGAAGTTCGTCGCTGATCTGGTGGAAAGCGTCATCGAGCTGAGATACCGAAGTGGCATAGTAATACTTGCCGCCGGTATCTTCCGAGAGCTGAATGAGCGCGTGCTCGCCGCCGGTTTCGCGTCCCGCGCTGTTTTCAATGGGCACGACGATGATGCTGTAGACCAGCGCTTCCGCCTCTTCCGCGGCGCGCGCGGCTTGCTGATAGTCGACTTTGCTTATGGTGTCTCCGCCGTCGGTGATAAGCACCAGCACTTTACGGCCCTGGCGGCGGTCGAGCGAGCGTGAAGTGAGATAAACCGCATCGAACAAAGCCGTGGCTGCTCCCAGGCGGATGTGATCAATTCCCTCGTCGATGCGCTTCAAGTCGGCGGTGTAAGAAACCGACTGCAACACCGCTTCGCTGAAGCCGAAAACCGACAAGGCATCGACGGGACGCATAATATCTCGCGCAAACCGCTTGGCCGAAGCCTGCTCCAGCGGCAGGTCGTGCCGCGTGCTCAGGCTGGTATCGATGGCCAGCGCGATGGAAAGCGGAAAGGCCGATTCCTTATCGAACACCGCAATGGTCTGTGGAATCCCATCTTCGAGCACGGTGAAGTTGTCTTTCTTCAATCCGGCCACCGGAGAACCGTGCGCATCGGTGACGGTGACGTAAACATTGACCAGCTTGACGTCAACTTTGAGGGTGGTTTCCGGACGCTTCTGGCTCGGGGACTGCTGCGCAAGCGCAGTGGCGCAAGCCAGCAGAAGCGACATCAGCGTAGACGCTTTCCTCATTCGATGAGAAGCAGTATACCTTCGCAACTTGATCCGTCGGGCGCTGGCGATGCGCCCTGAGGAACGACCAGAAAATTTGGATAAGACCAGCCCGCTCACTTAGATGCGCCGTCCGGGTTGGGGCTGCCTGCGGCCCGGAGAATTTCCGCAGGAAACGGCTCGCCGTCAGCCCACACGGCACCATCTTCAAAGTGCTCCTTCTTCCAGATGGGCACGGTGCGCTTAAGATTATCGATCAGCCAGCGGCACGCGTCGAATGCGGCTGCGCGATGCGCCGACGCGACCACGATGAGCACGCTGGTTTCACCAATCTCCAGCCTCCCGAGGCGATGAACCAGCGCAACATCCCGAATCTGGAATTGCCGGAGCGCCTGTTCGGCGAGGGTTTCCATCTGCTGCGGGGCCATTTGCTCGTAAGCCTCGTAATCGAGGTAAAGCGTCTCTCGCCCCCGTGTCTGATTGCGTACCACGCCCTCGAAGACCACAGCCGCGCCATCCTCAGCACGTTTGATGCGGTCGAGAACGCCGCTCGAATCAATCGCTTCTCGAACAATCGAGGCATGGGGGAAGGTCGAACTTGCCGATCCGCCGCTTACCGGCGGGAGCAGCGCAACTTCGTCGCCCTCGTGCAGCAACGTCCCGGCTGTCGAATATTGTTGGTTCACGGCGATGGCGAGTGATGGCAGCATAGCTTTCATCGCCGGTGATTGAGAGGCGCAGCGATCCAGCACGTCAGAGACGGTCGCCCCCGCGGGCAAATCCATCCAATCGCCCGATTGGCCGGCCAGATCTTGCAAAATGCCAAAAAAAAGAACGCGCACACGCATGGTATTTGCTGCCAGTTTAACGCGGACATGGTGGTTGCGTCCGGTTTCGAAACGAATTGCAGCAGGTGCACAATCGGCCACCGCCCCAAGCCCTCAAGACATTGAGGAAAACAGCCGATCTGCTAGAAGCGGGAGGCATCATGCATCGGTGTATTGCACTGGTTCTGGCTGGCTGCATTCTTGCTGCACCCGCGTTCGCCCAGGACTTATCCGGCTTTCAGTTCCATGGCTTTGTCACCCAGGGCTTTCTTTTCAGCTCGCACAACAATTACCTGACCATGCAATCGAGCTCCGGCAGCTTGCAGTGGACCGACGGCGCAGTGAGTATCAGCGATTCCGTTAGCGACAGCCTGCGAGTCGGAATTCAGCTGCACATGTATCAACTGGGACAACTGGGCGGGCCGAACGTTCGAGTGGATTGGGCCCTGGGGGACTATAAGATCAACGATTATTTCGGAGTTCGCGCCGGCAAAGTCAAAACCATCGTTGGATTGTTCAACGATTCGCAAGACGTCGATGCGGTTTTCCTCTGGTCTCTGCTGCCACAGAGCTGTTATCCGATCGATAATGAAGGCTTTTATCTCGCGCACACCGGAGGAGACGTGTATGGCTACGTAGCCCTTGGCAAGCGGATCGGCGGCCTGCGCTATGACGGATACGTTGGCGAAGACTATCTTCCTCTCGACGGCGGGTACATCAAGCAATTGGCTGACGATGGCCTCCAATTCACGAATGAGCCCTCGGGCAAGAATTACGGCGGCGATCTCCGCTGGGAAACTCCATTGCAGGGATTAATGCTGGGCTACAGCCCCATGGTAATGGGTCTGAACGGGACATCGGCAAGTGGCTCCCTGCGCGTTCCCACATTTCTTATGACCGCACAGTACGCTCAATACACGCGGGGGAAATTTTACTTTGGCTTCGAATATGACAGGGTTCCGGTCAGTGAAATTGTGACACTCAGTACAGAGGTCATTTCATTCCCAGTGGACGCCCGCTCCTGGTATGGGATGGGACGGTATCGCTTCACAAAGAAGATCCAAGCCGGAAGCTATTACAGTCAGTACGTCAACAAAGCAACGGATACCTCCCTGCCGCAGAACTACTCAAAGGACTGGGTAGTTTCCGGGCGCTATGATTTTAATTCTTATTTTTACGCCAAACTTGAAGACCATTTCTTGCACGGGACCGGACTCGGTTACTACGCAAGCACAAATCCAAATGGCCTAAAGCCCAACGCGAACATATTGGCTGCAAAGATTGGTTTCAGCTTTTGAGATACTTGCGAGCAACGAGATGACCAACAGGAGACAAAGCCGCTGGGCCATTGCCCTCGCCAGTTTTCTCACTTGCTGCTGCGGCCTGAAGGCGCAGGATGTCATGCTTGTGGCGAATAAGAATGTGCACGTCTCAGAAATCAAGACCTCTGACGTGCGCGCCATATTTACCGGAGAGAAAACCCGGTTCGCCGACGGCTCCCATGCCGTGCCGGTGACTTTGAAGGGCGGTCCGGCGCACGAAGTTTTTGTGAAGCACTACCTCGGAGAAAGTCCCGACGAATTCCGCGCGCAGTGGCGCAAGGCCGTGTTCACCGGGCAAGGCGCAATGCCCAGGGTATTCGATTCGGAGGCGGCGCTGATCGCCTACGTGGCCGATACCCCGGGCGCGGTCGGTTACGTGAGTCGTGTTACGCCGGACGACAACGTCAAACTGCTGGTTGCTCTCAAGTAAATCCGACATAAAAATGCCGCAGTGCTCTATGAACACTGCGGCAAACAATTTCACGAAAGCAGCTTACGAGTGCCAGGTCACAACTTTATCCTGCGCCACCACGGGCGGCTGGACCGGCTGCACCTGCGTGTGCTCCGCCTTGGTTTCCTTGGGCGGCGGCAGAATACTTTTTGCCGCCAACGACTCGGCGACTTCGGGCAGCGAAACCCGGAGTGCCTCGCCGATCGTCTTCACATAATGAATCGTGACATTCTCCAGTTGTTGTGGCGTGAGATCTTCCTCGACATTCATTTTGTTTTCCGCCGGCAAAATTATTGTGGTGACTCCGGCGCGCTTGGCGGCGAGAACTTTCTCCTTAATGCCTCCTACGGGAAGCACATTGCCGCTGAGCGTGATCTCGCCCGTCATCGCGGTTAGAGGACGCACATGCTTTCCTGAGAGCAGTGAGACGAGCGTGGTCGCCATGGTCACACCAGCAGAAGGCCCATCTTTGGGAATCGCGCCCGCCGGCACGTGCATGTGAATATCGTGGTCGGCGAAGAATTCATCGGCGATTCCCAGATGCGCGGCATTCGAGCGCACCCAGGTCAGCGCCGCCTGCATCGACTCCTGCATCACCTGGCCGATCTGCCCGGTCATGGTGAATCCACCTTTGCCCTTCATGGCGTTGGCCTCGACGAAAAGCACGTCGCCGCCGGAGGGAGTCCAAGCGAGACCCACTGCCACGCCAGGACGCTCTGTCCTCTCTTCAATTTCACCTTCCGTGCGGATTTTGATGCCGCCGAGAAACTGCTGAATGACTTCCTGCGTTACCACCAGTTTCTCGGTCTTGCCCTCGGCCAGCCTGCGCGCCTGCTTGCGGCAAATCGTACCGATGGTTCGCTCCAGGCTGCGCACGCCGGCTTCCCGCGTATAGTGTCGAATGATGTAACGCACCGCTTCCTCGGGGAACTCGATCTGTTCGGCGGTAATTCCGTTTTCTTCCACCTGCCGCGGAATCAGATAACGGAATGCGATGTGCAGTTTTTCTTCCTCGCTGTAACCTTGTAGCTCGATGATCTCCATGCGGTCGCGCAACGGCTCGGCGATGGGATCGAGCATGTTCGCGGTAGTGATGAAGAGCACTTTCGATAAATCGAACGTGACATCGAGATAATTATCCCGGAAGCTCGAATTCTGCTCGGGATCGAGCGCTTCCAGCAGCGCAGAAGCGGGATCGCCGCGGAAATCGCGCCCCACTTTGTCGATTTCGTCGAGCATGAAAACCGGATCTTTAGTCTCCGCCCGGCGAATGCCCTGAATAATCTGTCCCGGCAATGCGCCGATATAAGTGCGGCGATGCCCGCGAATTTCGGCCTCGTCGTGCACTCCGCCCAGCGATAGGCGGACGAACTTGCGCCCCAGCGCCCGCGCAATCGACTTCCCTAAAGAAGTTTTGCCCACGCCCGGAGGCCCGACAAAGCACAGAATTGGACCTTTCATGTTGGGCTTTAATCGCCGGACAGAAAGATAATCAAGAATCCGGTCTTTCACTTTTTCCAAGTCGTAGTGATCCGTATCCAGAATTTCTTTGGCTTTCGGAATTTCGATTTCCTGTCCCGAAGTCTTCGCCCACGGCAGCACGGCCAGCCACTCGACGTAATTCCGCGTCAGCGAGTAGTCCGCCGCCATCGGAGACATGCGCGAAAGCCGCCCTAATTCCTTGAGCGCTTCCTTCTTGACCTCGTCGGGCATGCCGGCTTCGTCGATTTTCTTTTTCAAGTCTTCGACGTCGCGCTGCCCTTCATCCTGTTCGCCCAGTTCTTTCTGGATGGCCTTCATCTGCTCGCGCAGGTAGTACTCGCGTTGCGTTTGCTGCACGCGATCCTGCACTTCGCTCTGAATCTTGTTGCGCAGTTGCTGGACTTCCAGCTCCTTCGCCAGGTGCTGATTAATTTTTTCTAATCGGACCTTGGTGTCGAGAGTTTCGAGCGTGTCTTGTTTATCGGGCGTCGAAAGCGACGGCAATGAGGAGGCGATGAAATCTACGAGCCGGCCAGGTTCGTCAATGTTCATAGCAACCGTGGAGAGTTCGTCGGACAGTGTCGGCGAGCCGGCCACAATCTGCTGGAATAGCGTCAGAACATTGCGCTGCAGAGCCTCAATCTGCGAGCTGGTGGGTGGAATCGCCTCTGGGATCGGGGCCCCCTTGGCCCGCATAAACGGCGACAGCTGGGTGAACTCGCCCAAGCGTACCCGCTCCAGACCTTCGGCGAACACGAACAGGCTCTGGTTGGGCATTTTTACGACTTTATGAACGATGGCAGAAGTACCGACGGTATAAAGATCGGACGGTTGCGGCGTATCAACGCGGGCTTCGCGCTGCGCCACAACAACAATAGTTTTGTCTTCGCCGAGCGAGTTGATAAGCTGAACGGAACTCTCACGGCCCACGGTGAGGGGCAGAACCGCGTGCGGAAACAGAACCGTGTCGCGCACGGGCAGCACGGGCAAAGCCCGTACATCGTTGGTATCCCGTTGTTTAGGAACTGGCTCGGAAAGCGGTTCTTGCGTCATTGGCTCTCCTTGAGTGTAACTCACTCAAGCTTAGATGAGATCTGTGAGGAAAGGTTTCATCCCGTCCGGTAGTTCGTCAACCGAATTCGTGATCTGATGCCGGATTCGTAATTCTATCGGCAATTTTGTTGATGGCAATGATGCCCAAGGTACCGGGGCTAATGCGGAGGGCTACGGGCGTCGGGCGACTATCGATTGAAATGCCGTCATGCCGGGCCTCGGTTGCTGTCACTACTGAGCTCCGTGGCATCGTCCGCAGGTGCCACGGAGCCGAAGCATCCCTATCGCTTCCACGAGCCTGTGGCAAGGGATGACCAGAGATCGGGCTGGAGCGAACAGCGCGAAAGCGCGAACGAGCAGCGGGAAGACCTTGTCAGCAATAGAACTGCACCACTCAAGTTGAGGCGGTTGCACGGCGTCTGAGCCGCTCTCCGAATTCCCGAGCAAGCCGACGGACCTCAAGCCAGGACCAGGCTTGATTGGGCTACCCGCCCCAAAGATGATCCTGCTAGAACTTATATCCAAAGCCGATGGAAAAGATCGGGTAAGCCTTGATGACCGTGAGATCGTTGTTGATCTTGTTTTGCTCGGCGGCGATATTGGTTTGAATCGTAGCAAAGGTGGCCGTCGCCTGGCAGCTCGGATCGGTTGGTGGTACGCCCGGAGTCGTACAAAGCACCGCATTGGCGAAATTCAAGTGCGCCTTCGGCGATCCCTGGAAAGCGACGCCAAATTCAACGGGTACAGTGAAGTGCTTGTTCGGCTTGCGGGAAACGATATTGCCAAAGCCGATGGTGACCGTTGGAGAAACAGCATTGAAATTAATCTTCCCATTACCTGTAATCGCAGCCACGTTATTCGCAGGATAGTACTCCTGACCGTTCAATTTGAAATTGGCTGCAGAGATAGTAGCGGTCAGCGGATCGCCAATATAAGCCAATAGACCCCCGCTCACGTGGAACCCTCCTCCGAAGGGGAAGTAATCATAATGAGCTTGGAATGTTTTGAAGCTGATCTGCCCGCCATACTGATTCTGGTCCTCGTGGAAGGTCTTGTCGTAAACAAATGCGTTGAAACCGGCGCGCACATTGGACTTGCGTGTAACCGGCGTAGCCACTTCAATGCCCGGACTAATTAGGAAAATGGATAAATTGACGTCCACACCGATTGTGCCGAAACCAACCGAAGGCTTGGGCGCGGGCTGCGCCTGCGGTGTGGCTGGGGTTTGGGTTGCGGTTGTGGTTGAAGTCGTTTGCGGTGCCGACGGCGCTGGAGAAGAAGATGAGTCACTGGAAGGATTGGTTTGGCCATACGCCAAACTCCACATGGCCAGAAACAAGCTGCATCCCAAAATTACTTTTTGAAGTCTCGGCATTTCGCCCCTTTCTGAAGTGTTAATTGGACTTGCCAATCTTGATCGTTTTGAACGCGCGGCCGAGCGCCTTGCTGTATGCCTTTGCGGGTTCTCCCCAAAGCAGTCACCCCTCGAATCCGGATGAGAGCAAGAACGTCGCCGCTTCGTGTTTGAACAACCTGGCCTGCTCGCCTCGACTGTGTGCGCCCCAACTGTCGGGACCGCTCTGCGGGAAGGCCAGCAGAAGACGTTACGCCAATAGGCGCGTTTTGTCGGTGAAGCCGGTCACTTCTTCAAGTGCGGGGCTGCCCCGGCTCAAACCGAACTTGACGGTGCCCCATCCAAGCTTCGCTTGGGCGAGGTTTTTCTATGATTACCTTTGATATCCAAGTTCTTTCGAATGCCCGATTTTTAAGAGAAGAACTTGCTAACGCGATGATTTCAGAGATTTTCATGGTGGGAAAAGGGGGGAGGGGGAGGGGTAGACCGGATTGCGGCTTCTGATGGCAAAGGCGGCGGGGCCAAGGACTCCGGCGGGCATCAACCAAATTTATTTCGAGGAAAAATTCACACGCGGCGTCGACAACCGAATCAAGGCAGTCAAAACGCGCTCACGCCGCCGGATAAATCCCCAGCACCTTCACAAACTCAGCGACTTCGCGCAGATGACGCAGGGCATTCCGCGCCGCTTCATCATCACCGCGCAGAAAGTCCACATAGAACACATACTCCCAGGGACACCCACGCATGGGCCGCGATTCGATTTTGCTCAAACTGATGTCGCGCAGCGCAAATACGCTGAGCGACTTGAACAGCGCCCCTGGAACGTTCGCGACTTTGAAGGCAATGGAAGTCTTGTTCGCGCCGCGCGGAATCAGCCGCTGGTAGGGCGGCAGCGAGAACGTCCGCTTACTACGAGCGCCCGACGAGGCTCCCCTGCCCGGCAGTTTGCGAATCAGAAAAAAGCGGGTGAAGTTGCGCTTGTCGTCTTCAATACCCGCTTGCAGAATTTTCCCGGAGTACTCGCTAGCCGCGTGATGTCCGGCGATGGCCGCTGTGTCGCGCAGACCCTCCGCGATGACGTGTTTCACGCTGCCCGCTGTGTCATAAAACGGAACGGGTTCGATCCGTGGATTTTTGCGGAAAAAGTCGCGGCACTGGTCCAGCGCCACCGGATGTGAGAAAACTCGGCGTACCGCACTCAACTCCACTTGCGGCGCGGCAATCAGGTTATGGACGATGCGCAGCATGAATTCAGCCTGAATGAATACATCCCGCGCGACCAGAAGATCGGCATGCTCGGCGACCGTGCCGGCCAGCGAGTTTTCGATGGGAATTACCGCAGCGGCGGCCGACCCGCGCGCCACGCGATCAAAGACTTCGACAGAACGCGCGCAAGGGACGACCCCGCACTCCGGCAGAATCTGCTCAGCCGCTTCGTGACTAAATGAGCCGAGTTCCCCTTGAATCGCAACCTTGATATCCGAACGTTTCATTCGCCTGTTCTTATCCGTGAATCTTGCATTGGTCAAGCTTGCACTCGTGACGCCGCAAGCGATTTCTGCAGAATGAGCGCATCCACCCCGTTCGAGTAATAACGTGGAATCGTTCCGACAACCGCGTAACCATGTCGCTTGTAGAACGCCAGCGCGGAAGTGTTGTCGACGGCGGTTTCCAACTCGACCAAAGGATAGCCCGAGTCGCGCAGACGCTCTTCCGCACGGCTCATCAAGAGCGATCCAACCCCGTGACGGCGCGCCGTGGCCACCACGTCGATGGTGATGATGTGTCCCTTGCCGTTCTCGACTTCGGTGACGATGAAGCCGGCGATGCTGCCGGCGCCGTCTGATGTAGATTGATTCTCGGGCGTTCCGAGCCTGTCGGCCATCGCTGCTTCTCTGGGCCGCTTCCCTGCGCCCACAGCCACGAGTCCGAACGCGCCTGACCGGCGCAGGTAGTGTTTGAGTTCGGTGCGGGAATAGGAGATCCCCGGAGGAAAGCATTCCTGGTCAATCCGCCAGAGTGTGTCGAGGTCGGCGGGCTGGAAATCCCGGATCTCGAAATCCTGGACTTCGAAATTTCTGATGGCAAGCGGCACTCCGCCATTGTAGCGGCAGGGGCGCTGTTTAGTGGCGGCCCGGGAATTTCCTGTTCAAATTCCCATTTTGTTGCTGTCGGGATAACGAGGAAGCCGGCTGCAAGCCTCGCGTAGCCGGCTGACCTGCTGATCTAGCGGATTCAGGAACTCGAAACCATAGACTCTTCCCACTCGATGGCGAACCTGCGCGGTGAAGGTCTCCCCGGCAATGGGATAGACCTTCACCACGTCACCAATGTGCAACTCCGAAACCAGGACGGCGGAAAGGCCGCCTTCGCTGATTTCGAGAGTAATGGCGGGAATGACGGAACGGTCCTCGCCGCTGACGGAGATTGGCACAGACAGGCGGAAGCGTTTGTAACGTCTTCGGTCGGTGGTGGCCGTCGGCGTACTTCGTGCGGTCGCAGAGCTAGTCATAGTTTTCTCTAATGTTTGTCGCTGATCGTC
>JASHTD010000259.1 GCA_030040725.1 Candidatus Sulfotelmatobacter sp.
GGCCTTCTTCATCTTCGATGACGAGAAAACGCCAACAGCGAAGATGGTTCCGACCGACATGTCGTGCTATAGCTGCCACGCCGAGCACGCCGCCGTCGACACGACGTTTGTGCAGTTCTATCCCACCCTGCTCCCGATTGCCCAGAGCAAAGGCACTCTCAGTGCCGCGTACAAGAAAGAGGCGGAACAAAAATAGCGGCGGGATCGCCCCGTGCGAGGGTGCCCCATGTCTCGCCTCTCTTGCGAGACGTGGGAATCGCACTCTCCGGGGGCAGAACAACGTTAGTTGCCGCCACCTTTTCAGCGCGATCATTGGTACTAGAAATTCAACGGAGCGGGAGGATTCGCTCCGCGAATCCTCCCGCCAAGCTTCGTATCAGGGCATGGCTTTAGCCATGCCGAGAAGGCTGCTTTGAAGGGGCGCGGTCTCAGCCAAGCCAACATAAGCCGGACGACCTCAAACAGGACCGCGATCAAACATAAAAGGCCACGGCTTTCGCCGTGGCCTTTTCGAATCCATGCAAATCCGTTAGAAAACGCTAGTATCTTCCGCCGCCTCCGCCGCCGCGTCCGCCACGGTCGCGGCCTCCGCCGCCATGACGTCCGCCGCGTCCGCGATCGCGTCCACGCCCGCCGCCGCCCGGCCGTCCGCCCCGACCGCCACGATCTCCGCCATGCGGCCGATCTCCCTGAGGACGATCATTTCCGCCAGCGCGCTGCGCGCCGGGATCGCGATTGAAATTCGGCTCGCCTTCCGCTTCCTCCGGAAAGTCTCCGCCGCCCTCAATCACCATCGTTCCAGTCATTGCTGTTGCCGGAGCGCCTTCGGCCTGAGCCGCAGCTTCGGTTGCTCCTCCGCTTTCCACGCCGGCTCCGCCGCTGCCCTGCATCTTCGCGCGCTGCTCCTTGAGGATCGCTTTGCGCGAAAGCCGGATGCGGTTGCCCTCGACCGCCAGCACCTTCACCAGCACCTGATCGCCTTCTTTCAGTTCGTCGCGCACATCGGCAATGCGATGCTCCGCCACTTCGCTGATGTGCAGCAACCCTTCGGTGCCGGGAATGATTTCGACAAACGCGCCGAAATCCGCCAGCCGCGTGACTTTGCCGAGATACGTCTTCCCGACCTCCGGAGTCGCCGTCAGATCGCCAATAATCTGCAACGCCTTCTGCGCCGATGCCTGGTCGCTCGACGCGACTTTGACGAGGCCGGAATCTTCCACGTCGATCTTCACTCCCGTCTGCTCGACGATCGAGCGAATCATCTTTCCGCCCGGTCCGATCAGATCGCGAATCTTGTCGACGGGAATCTGCACGGTGTAGAAGCGCGGAGCGAAATCAGAAATCTTCGCCCGTCCCGTAGAAATCACTTCTTCCATCTTGCCGAGAATGTGCATGCGGCCGCGCTTGGCCTGCGCCAGCGCCTCCCGCATGATCTGCGAAGTGATTCCGGCAACTTTGATATCCATCTGCAGCGCCGTGATTCCATCACGCGTGCCGGCGACTTTGAAATCCATGTCGCCGTAGTGATCTTCGGCGCCCGCGATGTCGGTGAGAATGGCGTACTGATCCGCTTCCTTCACCAATCCCATTGCGACTCCCGCGACCGGAGCCTTCAGAGGAACGCCCGCATCCATCAGCGAGAGCGAAGCGCCGCAAACTGTCGCCATCGATGACGACCCGTTCGATTCCAGAATGTCGGAAACCACGCGCATCGCGTAAGGCCACGACTCTTCTGACGGCAGCACCGCCGACACTGCGCGCTCTGCGAGCGCGCCGTGTCCAATCTCTCTGCGTCCCGCTCCGCGCAGGAACGCAACCTCACCCACGCTGAACGGCGGAAAGTTGTAATGCAAAATGAAACGTTTTTTGGCTTCGCCTTCAAAACCTTCGAGGCGCTGCATGTCGTCGCTGGTGCCGAGTGTTGTGGTGACCAGCGCTTGCGTCTCGCCGCGGGTGAAGATGGCGCTGCCGTGGGTGCGGGGCAGGATGCCGGCTTCGATCCAGATGTCGCGAACTTCGTCGAACGCGCGGGCATCGGGACGCCGCTTCTTCTCGATCACTTCCTCGCGGAAGATGCGCTCGCGCAGCGTTTCATAATAGTGCTTGAGCTTCGCCTGCGCGTCTTCATCTTCTTCGGGAATTTCGGCCAACAGCTTTTTCTTAATCCCTTTGACAAGATCATAGCTTTCGGCTTTGGGATGCTTCTTGGTATCGAGCGCATCCGATAATTCTGCGCCGACCTTCTTTTTCAGCTGATCGTAATATGCCTGGTCGAATTCCGGCGGCGTGACTTCACGCTTTTTCTTGCCGGCCTTCGATTGCAGGTTGTTGATCGCCGCGCAGATTTTCTTGATCTCGGTGTGGCCGAATTCAATGGCGTCGACCACTACTTCTTCGCTCACTTCTTTTGCGCCGGATTCGATCATCACGATGCCGTCGGAAGTTCCGACGACCATGATGTTGACCGTGCTCTCGCGCATCTCGTCGTAAGTGGGATTGACGATGAACTGTCCGCCGATCTGGCCGACGCGCACAGCGCCGATCGGACCGAGGAACGGAATGTCGGAAAGGGTGAGCGCGGCGGATGCGCCGTTGATGCCGAGCACGTCAGGATCGTTGCTGCTATCGGCGGAGAGAACGAAGGCGATGACTTGGGTCTCGCACTTGAAGCCCTCGGCAAACATGGGACGAACAGGCCGATCGATCTGGCGGCTGGTCAGGACTTCGCGCTCGCTCATGCGGCCTTCGCGCTTGATGAAGCCTCCGGGGAAACGTCCGCCGGCGTAGGTGTACTCGCGGTAGTCGACGGTGAGCGGGAAGAAATCGATGCCCTCGCGCGGATCGGCATTCGCAGTTGCCGTGGCCAGCACAACGTTATCGCCCATGCGGACAACCGCCGCTCCGTGGGCTTGCTTGGCTAATTTTCCGGTTTCGAATGAGAGTTGCTTTCCGCCGGCGAGGTCGACGGTGACGGTACTAACTTCTGGTTTCATTGTTCATTTTCCTTTTGGAACAGCGAGCCGTGAGCAGTGAGCTGCGAGCTTCGATTGGGTGCGCCCTCTTTGCTCCTCTTTTGGGCAAAGGTGAGAACAAGAACTTTCCCATCCCTGCGTGGGATTGGTGTGGTGGGATGCGCTCAAACGATGCACGTTGCAGAAGGTCCTTCGATGCTTTCCGTCTTCAACGGAAGACGGCGTCTCAGAGATAGGTTTCGGGATCCTTGGGATGGACTTGCGGCTGGTGCCTTATCCCACCTATCGCAAAAGCGCGATAGCATGAGGCACCACATTCGTGAAATCCCCTCAGTCGTGAGGGTACCCGGGTTTCCCAATAATTATTTGCGGATGCCGAGCTTGCCGATCACGGCTTTATAGCGCTCGGAATCGTATCTCTTGAGGTAGTCGAGCAGGCGACGCCGCTTGCTGACCAGCATCAGCAGGCCGCGGCGCGAGCCGTGGTCCTTCTGGTGCGTTTTGAAGTGGTCCGTCAGTTGGCCGATGCGTTCACTGATAATGGCGATCTGAACCTCGGGACTCCCCGTGTCGGTCGCGTGCGTCTGGTACCGGTCAATGACAGACTTCTTTTGCTCTCTGGCTAACACTACCCTGGTGCACTCCTGTTCTGTTTTCGATTTATCTTGGTGACGATTGAGGATACCATGCGGGCGGGACGGGGGTAAAGCACACCACGAGACGTGTGCAGGTTGCCCCACCCTTTCGCCCGGTTTTGGCGAAGGGTGGGATCATTGGGTCCGAACGCCTTTGGGCGCTCGAGATTGTTGAGCGCATAGGGATGCTTCGACTGCGCCATCGTTCACGAAGTGAACGACGGCCTTCGCTCAGCATGACAGGAGTAGAGTGTGGGTTCCTCTGACTGGCGGCGGGTGGGGCGAACAGCGGGTTCCTCACCGGGCCTGCAGTCCGATTCGGAATGACATTCGGCGGGCGGGCGGCCCACCTGGTTCCTCACCGGGCCTCCAGCCCGATTTGGAATGACATCCGATCATTCGGCATGGCTGAAGTCATGCCCGGATACGAATCTTTGTTAGCGGAAGGATTCGCAAAGCGAATCCTCCCTCACGACTTCTCTCTCCATATCTTCCTGAGAGCCACAACGCAGCGCTGAAACCGCTGGGCCACCTCCGCGACTGAAATAGATCTTCGCCTGCGCGGATCCGACCTGCGTAGTCGTCCGAGGCTTGACCATCCTCCGGAGCAGGCGTAGGCTCGCGAGGAAAAATCGCGGCGTGATTTTTCCGAAGCTGCCGCGAAGGAGGCCGGGCATGGGGTTTCTTGGGGCGCTGTGGCTGCCGATTGTGGTCTCGGCGGTGATCGTGTTTGTAGCCAGTTCGATCATGCATGCGGTTTTGCATTATCACGAAGGCGACTGCAAGAAGTTGCCGGATGAAGACAAGGCTCGCGAGGCGCTGCGTGGCGTGACGCGCGGGCTGTACATCATTCCTTACGCCACGCACAAGACGATGAAGTCGCCGGAGATGCAGGAAAAATACCAGCAGGGACCGGTTGGCATGCTAACGGTCTTTCCGACGGGCTTGCCGCAGATCCCGAGGTTGATGGTAATGTGGTTCGTGTATTGCCTCATCGTCGGATTCTTCGTGGCCTACCTCGCGTTCCACACGGTGGCGCAAGGCGCGAATTATCTGGTGGTGTTTCGGGTGGTCGGGACCGCGGCGTTCTTGGCGTATAGCTTTGCGCACATCGGCAACGGTGTCTGGAAGGGCGAACCCTGGGGCATGGTGATCAAGGAAGTATTCGACGGCCTGGTGTACGGTCTGCTGACCGCAGGTACGTTCGGCTGGTTGTGGCCGAGATAGAGGGGAGCGAACGAGTATCTCGGACCGTGATTCACCGAGAACGAAGCGATGCAGTCGCCGCTCACCTCTTGGGGCGTGAAACGCTCATGGGAGAGATCGCGACCAGATACTTGCCTTCATCCGAATTGACAGGCTCGAGTTCAAAAACGTAATCGCCGGAGTGTCCGGGAAAGACGCGCTCGCGGAAATAATAGGCCTGGCCCGCTTCGGCGGTGAAGTTCGCCATGGCAAAGGCGCGAGAGCGGCTTTGCAGCCGAGACTGCCAATTCATGCAAAGATGGTGCTCGCCCGGACCGGCGGGGAAGAAAATATAGGAGCTTCCGCGATTGGCGCCCATCCAAGTTCCGTCCATTCCGACCTTGGTGACTGCGTTGTCCACATCATTGAGAAACCCGCCGAGCGTGTTGCTGTTAACGCAGCCAGGACACTCTCCCAGATCTTCGATTACATAGACGACTGCTTTACCGGGCTCGGGCTGAGCTGTGGGATGTTGAGCACCGGGCTTGACGTCAAATCGTGTGGTCATTGGACCGCACGCGGATTCGGCGGCCGCGACGGCGGCCGAATCCTGCGCGAAAGCAGAAACAGCGAAAAGGAGAATGACGATAGCGCATTTCATGGTGTTCCTCCGGGCTGGAGTTGCGCCGCGCGCGGAGCTCCACCGATCAAGCCAGTGTGTGGCGCTGAAACCAGCTACCGTTTCTGATCAAAGCGTAGCGTAAAGGGATGTATAAATTCTGCCAAGTTTCGCAAAGATTGGGAAGCTTTGGTTTGAGGCCTTGGGTCAGTAGCGATCGTTAGTGTTGATGTTGAAGCCAAGAATGGCGTTGACTTCGACCGGCTGAGATCCGTGCATCGCGGGGCGGAATTTCCATCCGGGCAGGGCTGCCATGATTTTCGCAGTCATGTTGGCCGGGCCGGGCTCGAGAACCTGGAGATTCGAAAGGTTGCCGGAAGTCGTGAGCAGACACTTGACGACCATGCGCGCGTGGGGAAGGTTAGCGGGTAGATCGGCGCGGATGGCCTCCGGGCCGACAAGTGTTTCTTCCTGCGCATTGGGGCCGGGGCTCGCGTCGGCGAATTGCATAACTACTGTCCCGATCGTTGTATCGATGTAAACGGCGTAATTGTTGCCGGGAAGTTTGCCATAGAAGTCGAATACGCCGCCGGAGCGCGAGGTTGCAACGATAGTGATGGCGGGGCCTTGATCTGCCTTGAGATTCGAGCGGCGTGGAAGGTTTGGGTTCGGGTCACCGCCATCGGAACCGAAACTGGGCAGGGTGACGACGGTGGTGCCGCCCTGTACGTCAACGCCGGGTACGGCGGGAGAGCCGGCGGCGAGACTGCCTGCGCCGCCTGGGCCGGGAGTGGTGGAAATTCCTCCGTGCGCGCTTTGATCGAAGCCGTGACCGGTGCTGGTTTTTCCCTCGCCTGTATTTGCTGAAGGTTTGTCCGTGGCGACGCCACTCCCGGTGCCTTTCGCGTTGCCGATTCCTGTGCCTGAGCCGGAGCCGCCGATGCCGGGCCTTTCTCCGCCAGATGGCGAGATGGCAAGGGCGCTTTTGTCGGCTTTGCCGGGAAGGCCGACGTCGGAACCGGGCCGAGCCGAGGCAACGATTCCGGAGCTATCATTCTTTCCGCTCACATTCTTTGGAGGGGCAAGAGCGGAGTCGATTTCTGTCGGACGACTGAAACCTTTTCGTGCCGAACCAGAAGCCGATGCTGAGGAAACGGATGGAGGCGGAGGAACAACTTCAGGCCTGGGCAGATTGCGAGTTGATGCCGGGTTTGAGGATGTGGCGCTGGTTGTCGTGCTTACCGCCGGAGGCGGAGGCACGATTGCGGCGGCAGGAGCGTGCGGCAACATACGCGAGACTCCTGAGGCTCCGGCGGCGGAAGGTGCGGGAGGGACAACTTCGGGAGCGAGCGTGCGAGAAGAAATGCGATTGGATGAGCCAGCACTCGGCGGTGGAGGCACAATGTTGGCTGCCAGTTCGCGGGAGGATGATCGACCTTCAGAAGAAACACTGGGTGGAGGCGGAACGACATCCTGGGTGCCAAAAATTTTGCCGATAATGCTGCTCATAAACGACGGAGCCGCCGCCTGAGTTGGAGGCGGAGGCACTATCGCAGGAGAGGATGCAGCCACGCCACTCTCGAGGCGGCGCAAATCGTGCGCGGAATCGGCGGAAGGCGGAGGTGCGATGACGGAAGGCGTAGGCAGATGAAGCTTGGCATTTCTCATCTCCTCGCGCGCCGGAGCGCTGACCGGAGGCGGCACGACCGCGACGTTGGTCATCGCAACTCGTGTCGACGGAACTTCGAGGCCACTTGTTGTCGGAGCCGGCGCAATGACGCGAGCGCTAAGTGCGGGCGCGGAGCGCGATTGATCGGCTGAAACCTGGGTCGAAGGCGGAGCAATTACATTCGGGTTTAGCGACGGGCCCCGTACGGCCTGTTGGCGCGAAACTTTTGGCGCGGGTGCGATTATTTCGGTGTCCAGCCGAGGCGCAATCAAAACGTGATCCGATGGTGTGGCTGGCGCGGGCGGTACGACCTCAGAACGCAAAGACGGCGCGGAGCGAGATCGATCCGTCGAAAGCTTGGGCGCGGGAGGAACCACGGCATTGAGTGTGAGTCCGGTTCGAGGATGGTCACCCGCTACATCGGCTGGCGCGGGAGCGACCACATTCGCCGAAAGAGCCGGAAGCTTGAGCGAAGAGCGCAGATTTTCGGCCGAGGGCGATGGAAGCGCCGATTTGAAGGAGAGCAGGTTCGCTACTGCCTTGTCAGACGAAGGAAGCTTCACGTCAGGAGCATCAACGATTTTTTCGGAAAGCGAGTTGCCGCGCGCGATGCGAATCGTCTGCGTGCGGTGATGAGCTTCCTGGCCTCCAGCAGTCGCGGTTTTTCCGGATTGAGATCCGCTGAGATCTTCGGTGCGCGGGAGTTCGTCTCCGGAATAGTAGATGACTTCATACGGACGCAGCTTTGGAGGCGCATAGGGACGAAGCCGATCGATCTGCCGCGGGACAGCGACCACCGCGAATATGAAAAGCAATTGCAGGATCAACGAAACTACGAAGTTGCGGTACCCGATACCGCCCAACGGGGCTTCACCGGCAAGGGGCGGCGCGGAGCGCGCAAATGCCGGCCCGATCGAAGAGAAGAACTCGCGCCAGCGCGGTGACCACTCGACCAGGAGCTTCGGCGCGTCGTCAAGCTCGATGATTGTGACCTGATCGAGTTGGAGATTTTCAGTCACTTCCGGATTGGCTGCCGCTGGCTCGGGGCGACGCAGCTCGCGGTCCTACTCCTTCACCTGGATTTCGATCCGATCGCCCAACGCGGTTTCAGTTCTGGCCGCAGTATGGCTGGGCAATTCCAGGACTGACGCCGCCTGCATGCGGATTGGGGAGAAACGCCAGGGCTGGAGGTTGTGCTCAACGTGCACTACAGTCCCGGCGCGGTCTAAATAGACTACGTCAATGGGGAATTGCATAGCAAGAGTATGAACTCCGCGACAGGGCCGAATCCAGAGGCCAGAGCCGTTACGGAAGTCATGTTCACGAATGCCGATCAGCCCGCGCAGGCGCGACCAGTGACGATCGGCAATCGTGACATCGGTGGCGAGATAAATGTTGCGGGTTTGGTTGAAGGCTTGGTGCGGCATCCGGGTTTAGTCCAGTCGGTGGCGCGGGCTAACACAAACAGCGGGTTCCTCGGGCGCTCCCTTCGGTCGCTTGTCGGAACAACGAATCTAGATCACTTATTGACCAGCGAATGGTATGCCTGGATCAACGCCGGGCCAATCGTGACGAAGAGGAACGGGACCAATATGAAGAGGACCAGTGGAGGAACCATCTTGATGGTGGTTTTGGCGGCTTGCTCTTCAGCGCGCTGGCGGCGGGCGGTACGCAGCGAATCGGAGTGCACGCGCAGCGCTTGCGCGACGCTGGTACCGAAGCGGTCAGTCTGAATCAGGGTGCCGACCAGCGAGCGAATGTCATCGACCCCCGTGCGTTCCACTAAGTTGCGAAGCGCTTCGGCGCGCGGCTTGCCGGCGCGCATTTCGAGATTGACCAGGTGAAACTCGTCGCTGAGGTCGGGATGAGCGTGATGTAAATCCTGGCCGACGCGGAGCAGGGCTTGATCGAGGGCGAGACCGGCTTCGACGCAGATCACGGTCAGATCCAGAGCGTCCGGCAGTGCGACGCGAATGCGATGCTGGCGATCTTTGATCATGCGCTTCAGAAAAAAGCGAGGAAGGAAAAAACCGAAAGCAGGGACGCAGACCAGCAAGGGCATGTTGTTGAAGCCGGAGAGAAGAGCGACGCAGGCGAATCCAACTGCGGCGAGTGCGAGACGAGCTCCGAAATAGTAGCTGACATGGCGAGACTCGCGAAGTCCAGCTTGGATGAGCCACGCGCGGGTGCGGGAAACGTCGGCGGGCGAGAGGGGGATGGCTTTGCTGAGAGGATCGAGAGCCTGCTCCAGCCGCTCCTTCACTTTCATGCTGGGCCTGGCCTGGGCTTGCGACGACTGCCCAGCCAGAGACCGCAAACGCGCTCCCAGCACCGAACTCGGCGTCACCACGGCCGCGCCGAAAGCGAACACCACCGCGGCGACGGTGACAAAGATGACGATGGTGAGAAGCAGCAGCGGCATGCTTATACCTGAATCTTGATGATCTTGCGGATCACGAAATAGCCGATGGTCTGCAAGGCGATGCTGACAACGACCAGAAAGTGACCAATGGGGTCGTAGAAGAGCGGGCGCACAAATTCGGGGCTGAAGATCTCAAGAACGATCACTACGACCGGAGGCATGGCCATCAGCAGCGCCATGGTGAGCCGGCCTTGGGCAGTGTGAACCCGGACCTGCCGTTGAATTTTGAAGCGCTCGCGGATCACATAAGACAAATTATCGAGAATCTCAGCCAGGTTGCCACCGGTTTCGCGCTGCAGCATGACCGCGGTGACGAAGAACTTGATGTCGACAAGAGGCACGCGCTCGGTGAGATTCATCAATGCGTCGCGCACCGGCATGCCGAATTTTTGCTCTTCGTAAAGCTTGCGGAATTCCGTCGCCAGGGGCTCGGCGATCTCGTTGGAAATCATCTCCAGGGCGGTGGTGAAGGCATGACCGGCGCGGACAGCGCGAGCCAGGGTGTCGATGGCCTCGGGGAAAAGTTCTTCGATTTTTTCGAAACGCTTTTGACGGCGATAGGAAATGAACGAATAGGGAATAAAAGCGCCGATGACAAGAGCGGCCCAGGCGATGGCAGGATTCCTCGCCCAGAGCAAGGCAATGATTCCGCAGGCCACACCGCAGGAGGCGCATAGGGCGAGAAAATTGCCGGCGCGGATTTTCATGCCCGCCTGAGTCAGCGCGTCCTGAATGGCAGAGACGCGCGCCGAGCGGCGCAGCAGAGTATCGATTGCAGGAATGTTGCTGAGTTGCTCGTCACGCAAAAGGGCGAGTTCTTCGTGAGGCTCGCGCTCCGGCGCTTTCTGCGCCATGGCCAGACGGTCTTTGATGAGGCGAGCCTGGGCGCGGCGCTGGTCAAGCAGAGACGCCGCCGCGAAGGTTGCTAGGGCAACCACAATGAAGACGACGAGAGCAACGAATACTGCCGACATAGAGTTACTTCGAACAATTTCAATTTCTGATCGCTGATCTGTGTAGCGGAATGCTCTGCCGCAGCAGCGCTCAACATTACCCAGCGAAGAATCGTTAAGCAAAAAATCAGCAACCAGGAAAATTCCTGCAATCTAAATCTCTGCCTTCGACTCGAACAATGCCGGCCGCAACCGGGCGCCGCCGGTAGCCAGGCGCTCGGCGAACTGGGGCCGAACCCCCGTAGCGCGGAACGTTCCGCGCACCTTG
>JASHTD010000260.1 GCA_030040725.1 Candidatus Sulfotelmatobacter sp.
GCTCTTGGCTCGTGCCACCGCTCGCCCGTAGCTTCACGTTCGCTTCCGCCAAATCAACCCAATAGTCATTCCGAACACACGCAGCAGGGGATGTCATTCCGAACCGGTCCGCAGGATGCGGAACCTGGTTAACCTGCTTTGGGCTCGGGCTGC
Organism: Candidatus Sulfotelmatobacter sp.; assembly: GCA_030040725.1. Taxonomy (GTDB): domain Bacteria; phylum Acidobacteriota; class Terriglobia; order Terriglobales; family Acidobacteriaceae; genus Sulfotelmatobacter. The sequence goes on from JASHTD010000260.1 coordinate 154, forward strand.
GGCGGCAGCTTGATCGATTTCTCATCCTCCGAAAGCACGCCAAGCTCCCGCAAAAAAGCTTTCGTGGGCGAGTCCGGTTCGCGGAATGGGAAAGCAGATTCCTCCTGGCTCGCTATCGCTCGCTGGCGTCGGAATGACATCGTCGCGGCAGTGCAAGACCCTGTCATGCTGAGCGGAGCGCGAGGCGAGTCCGGCGAAGCCCGAGGCGGAGTCGAAGCGTCCCTATAGCCGTCTGTGCGGGCGGGGTAGGGATTCCTCCGCTCGCCGTCACTTGCGTTCCGGCATCGGTCGGAATGACAGGGTGGGCTCGGGCCGCGCAGGCTGGGGCAGGCAACAGCAGGTTCCTCACCGCCGCTGCGCGCCGGTTCGGAATGACATTATGATTGGGGCGCGCCTTACGCGGCGCTGAAGCGCCGCTCTTCCACCGGGCGGGCGGCGCGGGGCGAATATTTTACAAGGCTCTGACATCCTTGGGCGCGCGGGGCGGTAGGCTGGCGCTTCCCGGTCGAAGCTTCGAGGGGCCGGGATGAGATATCGTTCCCAGGAGATCAGATCGATGAATCGCACCCATACCCAGCCAAACCTCCAGCCGCGCGGTTTCGCAGCTTTTACTCTCACCGCGCTTTGCGTCTTATTTTCGCTCCCGTTTTCGCTTTCTGCTGCAGCGCAGTCCCAAGAAAAAGCGCGTCCGATCGGCCCGACCGGCGTGCTGGTGCACAGCAAGTTCGGCGGGCAGATTTTCGGGCACGATCTTGACCAGAACGGAACGGAAGGCCTGCTCAGCGAATACGCGATGTTGCCGAACGGAGGGAGTGTGGCGGCGACCGAAACCTTCGATCAGGCGACCGGGAAAATTTTAGACGTGGAGGAGCCAGTCGAGGGCGCCGACGACTTTGTGACGCTGGGAGTCGTGGGCAACGGGACGGGACTGGTGGAGCGCGAGCATGTCACCGGAATCTACGTGACCAAACGCATTTATAAAGAGCTGAATCCGCTCGGCGCGAACAAATTCACCAGCATCTGGAAAGCGCCGCTGGTGGCGGAGCAGATCATCATGGGGATCAGCCGCACGCAGGGCACGCCGACGACCGCCGTCATGGCCTTCGACAACAACAATTCGTTCACCACCTTCGTCTTCGGGACCGATGTTGCGGCCAACCGGTTTGGCCCGATGATCACGCTGACCGATCCAACGTTTCAGTTCGAAAACACGCCGCAGGTTGGATATGACAGCGCGACAAATCAAGCCGTGGTCGCGGCTTCGGAGGGAGCGGTGGGCGGTCCGGCGCCGCAGATTGCGCTGGCCGACCTGACGACCGGAGTGGTGACGCAGTTCACGGGAATTCTCGGCCCGCCGCCGTTTCATCAGGGATTCATCAATGGGTTGGCTGTGGATTCGGAGGACGGAATCGCGGTAACCACAACCGAACTCGACTTCCGCGTCGAGTTCTACAATTTGGCGACGCAAACCGGCTTTGCGGTGGTCCTGCCGAACGCGAATGGCCAGATCGAGAGCGGGACGGACGTGGAATACGATCCGGTGAACAAGCTGTTTTTTGTGGCGCAGGAGGTTTCGAGCACTGCGCCGGGAAGCAGCATTCAGGTGTATGACATCAACGGAAATCTGGTCGAGTCGCTGAACGGATTTAGTTTTTCGGATGCATTCAATGTGATCGGCACGCACATCACGCTGAACCCGAAAACTCGCACGGGATACGTCGACGGACCGAATTCGGGCGTGACCGAACTGCAACAATTCACGTACTAGGGCTGCCTTGGACAAGGTAGAAGAGCATTTGCGGTCATCCGCGGGCGGAAGCAGATTCCTCCTGGCTCGCTATCGCTCGCTGGCGTCGGAATGAGATCATCCAGGCAGCGGCCCGCAGCACGGCCGAAGCGGCAGCTTTTCAAAACAGCTTGCTCGTCTCGCCGTCTTCTGCCGGGTCGGCGATTCTTCTCAGCTCCGGATATTTTTGAATCAGCGTTTCTGGCGCCTTTACGCGGCGGCCGCTGATCATGGCTTTCAATTCGAGCGCGTTCACCCCGGCTTTGCTTTCGAAGTGGTTGTTGGTAATGACATAAGTTGCCTGGGCCTTTTCCGCAACGTTCACGATACGGTCTTTCCAGCCGGCGAGCTCGCGCCCGCTGTAGAGATAGTTGTAGCGGTCATTGCGGTTATCGGAGTCGAACCACTGCTCGTAATTCCGTCCGTGCAGACGGATGTAGCCGATCGCGCCGGTGACGTGTTCGGTGGGGAGAAGCGAGCGGCCGAGCAGCGGCTGGTCGATGTTGCAGAAGCCGACATTCGCCTGCGCAAAGGCGGCCAGAGTTGTGGGATCGTTCCAGCTCGAGTGGCGCACCTCAACCACGCGGGGATATTCGATGAACTGGCGAAGCAGGCGCTCGACATATTCGCGATTTAAAGACGTGTTTTTAAACGAGACGGGGAACTGGATGAGGAGAGCGCCGAGGAGTCCCTGATTCGCAATTGCATCGAGCCCTTCGCGCGTGAGGCGTTCGTCTTCGTCGGTCGGGCGGATGGTTGCGGCGGAGGTTGGCTCCATCACAGCGATCGGAGAATGCGTGAATGCGCGATAGAGCTTGGCGGTGAAGAGGAAGTTGGAGTTGACCGAAGAGACCTTCCGGCACCAAAGCTTAGCGAGTTCCGGCTTGAGCGGTCCGTAGAATGAAGTGTTGATTTCAGTAGTGTCGAAAAAGCGAGCCAGATATTCGAGGGGATGGATTTTTCGCCGCGACATCCCGGGAGGGTAAAAAATTCCTTCCCAGTCTTTATACGACCATCCGGCGGTGCCGATGCGCAATCGAGAAGAGGATGTTGGCGTTGCCTCGGGTTGCTCGGTGCGTTCTGGCTGCGAAGCTTCCATGGCGATCCGCAGACGGTGGGCAAGGGAAGGTTAGCACA